>NZ_JAYMXF010000029.1:0-4614 GCF_048055755.1 Phaeobacter sp. JH204B | reverse complement strand
AGGCCGCGGGTGATCTTGCGCGTCACAAAGGTCTCGCCCCGGCGCGGGCTCTCGTGGTTGAACAGGATGCCGTTGCAGGCATAGATGCCATAGGCCTCGCGGTAATTGACCGTGATCCAGTAGGAATAAAGCTTGGCCACCGCATAAGGGCTGCGCGGATAAAACGGCGTGGTCTCGCGCTGCGGGGTTTCCTGCACCAGGCCGTAAAGCTCGGATGTTGAGGCCTGATAAAACCGGGTCTTTTTCTCCAGCCCCAGGAAACGGATCGCTTCCAGCAGGCGCAGGGTGCCGATGCCGTCCACATCTGCGGTATATTCCGGCGCCTCGAAACTGACGGCGACATGAGACTGCGCGCCGAGGTTATAGACCTCATCCGGTTCGATCTCGCTCAGCAGCCGCGTCAGGTTGGAGGTATCGGTGAGATCGCCGTAATGCAGCTTGAAGCGGGCATGATCCACATGCGGATCCTGATAGATGTGATCCACCCGGCTGGTGTTGAACGACGACGCCCGCCGCTTCAGCCCATGCACCTCATAGCCCTTCTCCAGAAGAAACTCCGCAAGGTAGGACCCATCCTGACCCGTCACACCGGTGATGAGGGCTTTTTTAACACTTGGCATTTTGCTGTCCGTTGTTTCTGGAAATCGCCATCAGCCGCAGTTCAGGCTGCGCGATCGTGAATGCTCTTGGGGCGCGCAACCGCCTTGAACGCGTCGGTGACGCAGGTCACATCCGCCGTCGACAAATTATGGTGGTTGGGCAGGTAAATCCCATAGTCGTGAATCAGATCTGCGTTTGGCAGCACCTGATGCCCGTAATGCCGGATCCAGAACGGATGGCGCGCGATATTTCCGCAGATGAGCGGTCGACACTCGATATCCTGGTCCCTGAGGTGCTCGAATACCTCCATCCTGTTCTCCACCAAGGTGCCATAGGCGAAGGAGGATAACAGCTCAGTCTCGCTGTCCTGACGATAAAAACCCCGCAACTGCGCGGCGTAGATGTCAAAATTGCGTTCGCGAACCCGGCAGATATCATCGAGTTTCAGAATTTGCTGACGCCCGATGAAGGCCTGCAGATCCGTCGAGCGCAGGTTAAACCCGGCGTAGTAGAAGGTGTAAAGGTTGCGGAAATCGTCGATATTGTGGTCTTGCTGCAGCTGATCGCGCAGTGTCGGGTTGAGATCCCGGCTCCAGCCATGAGACCGCAGCGACAGCATGACCTGATGGAGCTCACTGTCATCGGTGACAACCATCCCCCCTTCGATCGTCGAGATATGATGCCCGTAATAGAATGAGAAACTGCCCGCAGTCCCATGACAGCCGAGTTTTCGCCCGTCGCTGACCGATCCCAGGGCTTCGCAGCTGTCCTCCAGCAAGAGGACATCATACCGTTCGCAGATGTCCCGGATCGCCGCCATATGGTTGGCGTGACCAAGCACATGCACAAGGATCAGCAGGGCCGGAGCCTCCTCCTTGCAGAGCCGTTCGAGATGATCCAGATCCAGCCCGAGATTGGTCGGATCGCAGTCGCAAAGCCGCACATCAAAACCGAACTGGATAAGTGGGGACACCGTGGTCACCCAGCTGACGGCAGGCGCGATCACCTTGTTGTTCCGCAACCGTCCGGCTTCGCGCGCGGCATATATCATCAGCAGGTTTGCAGACGAGCCCGAGTTCACAAATACCGCATGTTTGCAGCCCATCCATGCCGCGAACTCGGCTTCGAAGGCGGTTGTTTCTTCCGCCTTTGTCAGGCGATTCCCCGCCATCATCCAATCGGCGGTCTGCTGGAGTTCCCGCCGCGAGATGGTGTCCTGGGCCAGGGTGATCGGCCGCGGTGGCTGAAAATTCTTCATGCTTGCGCCCCTCTTACAGCCTGCATCGCCTTTAACTCGACGTAGTAATGTCGCACCTCGTTGTAAGCGGCGGTGATGTTGGCGGCCTTCTTCTGATCTTTCAGCGCGTCGATGGTGATCGAGCCATCATGAGCCCGGAAACTGGCAAGAGGTTCCTTCACAAAGCCAACCTTCGGATATCGCAGCATCGATAGCAGCGAGGCGAAGATATCTGGCCCAACCCCGTGGTATTCGCTGTTTTGCAGCGGCAACCGCCCCTGGTAGAGCGCATCGATCAATACCTGGCGCCGAAACAGAGCCGCGCCGGGGGAGATCAGGGATCCGACGATGTTTTCTTCCGCCAGGCGGTTCTCAAAAATACCCGTATCCGGCAGCCATCCCAAGAACTGCGTCATCATCTGCTTGCCGGTTTTATTGTCGACAACCTCAGCCCCGGTGAAGGCAAAGCCGACATCATCGCTGATGACAGCCAGGCATTTTTCAATGAAGGTCGGAGCAATCCAGTCATCGTCATACTGCAGGTGAACAAATTCGCCAGATGCATGCAGGACGCCCTCAAGCCAGCAAAAATGCGGGCCGAAGTCCTTTTCCCGCCGGACGTAGATGATCTTATCACCATATTCCGCGGCAACCTGCGGCGTATGATCAGTCGACCCGTGATCTACGACGATCACTTCGCAGGCGACCGTCTGATCAAGCGCACTGTCGATTGCCTTGGGCAGCATATCCGCACGGTTAAATGTGGGAACTACAATGGAAACTCTCTTAGTCATGGCGTTCTCCAAGGATCGCACGCAGGCGCGTGACATCGGCCTCTAGCGTGTCGTTCTGGCCCAGGGGCCGTATGTTCAAAGGGAAAGGAGCAAGGGATTGCGCAAAATCTGCAACCGTCATCGCACACCCGGAGCCGACGTTGACCGGCCCCTCGGCATCCGAAAGAGCGAGTTCGACAATAAGGCGGGCCGCCTGTGCAGCGGGCAGAAAATCCCGCCGACTGCCGGCACCGTAGAGGTCAAACGGCGCCTCCGGCACGGCGGTCTTCAACCGAGTGACAAGCGTCGGGCGCAGATAGCTTCCAGATTGTTCAGGGTCGTGGATCGAAAACAATCTGGCGATGCAGAGCGAGCGACCCGTCGCGGCGCAAATCTGTTGCGCAGCCAGCTCTGCCATCCGCTTGGTCTGACCATAAAGTGAAACCGGTTCGATGGTATCGGTTTCGAAAATTGGCGTCTCTTTGCTCGCATAGACATGGCTGGAGGAACACAGAAGCATCCGGGCATGAGTATTGCCAAGCGCAGCCAGAAGGTTGATCGTGCCGCCAGCGTTCACAGCAAAGGCGCCGCCGGGATCGCCCTGCACCGCCTTGACCGGCACCATGGCAGCAAGGTGGATGACCAGATCAAGCGGGCCCGCCGTGTTGATGACCTGGGCAATCTCATCGGGTTTTGTCAGATCTGCGGTGTTGCGGATCACAACCGCATCAGGCGCAAGCTCTGCCAGAGCAGCCATGGCGTGGCGGCCAACGATACCGCCGCTGCCGGTTATGAAGATACGTTGCGACATGGTCACTGCATCGAGATGCTTTGGGCCGCGCCATGCGCTCTCAACCCCATTGAACGAAATTTCGCGGCCAGCTCCGCACTGGCTCGTTCGATTTTATTCAGCTCGACAGGGTCCGGGACACCAGCCGCGGGAGCAAGGCCGGGCCATTTGGAAAAATCACCCGAGGTGATGAAATCGGCAAAGGAAGCGCGACTGATCCCGTGATCACGCAGGTACTCATTGTCCTGGTGCGGGCGGAATTCGGCCTGGGATGTCTCGTCAGAATAGTACCGGCCGACCACCATCGGGATCCGCGTGAACTTGCGATTATTCTTGGCAAGGACCTGCCAGAAGATGGCATCGCCAATCGATTTGATCGGTGTCTGGTTGCCGAAGTAGCTCGGGTACCATGGGCCGACCTGCTCCAGGCTCCACAGTGTGGCAGGTCCATATGTTCCCCGCTCAGCCGTTCCGCTGCCAAGCCGCAGATTTGATTGTTTCTTCGGCGGCCAATCGGCAGCGAAGCAGGTATCCCAGAGGTCTTCCACAGCAAACTTTTGGTCGAGGTGACTTTCATCAAAGCTGACGAGCCATTCACCACCAACCAATGCGGATTTGGTCGCAATCGCTGCGGCGACCATCGCCTGAACGGCATTGGTGGCCAGGCGATCATCCATATTAAGGTTCATGATATATTTGGTACGTGCCAGTGCAGTTGCTGCGGACCAGGCCTCGTAGATCGTGAGCGGCTCGTCAAAACTGTGCCAGGGCGCGTCCAGCCACTCGGGGGCAGCATCACCATTGTCAAAGATGTAGCAAGGCTCAACGGGGATCGACTGTGCCTTCAGATTCTCCCAATGAGACCGCAATAACTCGTGCTTGTTCGGCTGCTTATGCCAGACGGCGCAGAAAACCGTCACCAGAGGACGATCGCCTGTATCTGGATCAGGAGCATTGAAAGAGCGAAACTGCATGTGACCGGTTCTCCAGCAAAGCACGCGCAACGAACTGCGCTCACGATCCCGAAGATACGCCCATAAGAAATAAATTTGAGTTAAGTCGCGTCCGTTTCCAAAAGTCCCCAGCGACAATAGCCAGAATCCTGGTGGAAGAGCAGGACCGCGACGTCGCCTCCGGTGCAAAAGATCGCCAATGCTAAGGACCTGTTAGGGCTGAACGAGCGCTTGCAGTATCAAGGTCGCCCTTTCTTCGGA
>NZ_JAYMXF010000028.1:0-58854 GCF_048055755.1 Phaeobacter sp. JH204B | reverse complement strand
GGGCAGACACAGTCCACGACTGTGACGGAACAGGCGGGAGCGCCCGCCTGCGGCAATGTCAGACGCCGATCACTGCCTCAACCGCGCGTTTCCAGCGCCCATAGGCGGCGCTGCGCCGGTCTTCATCCATCGCCGGGGTGAATTGCTGATCCAGCGCCCAGGTCTCGGCAAACCCGGCCTGATCGGGATAGACACCGGCCCGCATCCCCGCCAGCCAGGCGGCCCCAAGCGCGGTGGTTTCCTGCATCACCGGCCGATCCACAGCCGCCCCCAACAGATCCGCCAGGCTCTGCATGGTCCAGTTGCTGGCACTCATGCCGCCATCCACCCGCAGGGTGACCAGACTCTCGCCTTGCCAATCCGCCCGCATCGCCTCCCAGAGGTCACGGGTCTGATAGGCCACGCTCTGCAACGCCGCGCGGGCAAATTCCGCAGGCCCCGAGCTGCGGGTCAGACCAAACATCCCGCCCCGGCAATCGGGTTTCCAATAAGGCGCACCAAGCCCGGTAAAGGCCGGTACCAGAATGACGTCCTGACCGGGATCGGCATTGCGCGCCAGCGCACCGCTCTCCTGGGCCGAGCCGATAATGCCCAAACCGTCGCGCAGCCATTGCACCGCCGCACCGGCGATGAAAATGGACCCCTCCAGCGCATAGGTCGGCGCGCCGTCCAGCTGATAGGCAATGGTGGTCAGCATCCGGTTCTGCGACACAACCGGCGTATCACCGGTGTTCAGCAGCGCAAAACAGCCCGTGCCATAGGTCGATTTCATCATCCCCGGCTGGAAACAGGCCTGCCCGATGGTGGCCGCCTGCTGATCGCCGGCAACCCCCAGAATGGCGATCTCGCCGCCGAGGAACTCTGCCTTGGTGGTGCCGAAATCTGCGGCACAATCCTTGACCTCCGGCAACATCCCGCGCGGCACCCCGAGAAAGCCGCAGATCTCGCTGCTCCAGCGCCCCTTGCGGATATCATACATCAGCGTCCGCGCCGCATTGGTCGCATCGGTCACATGGGAGGCGCCACCGGTCAGCCGCCAGATCAGAAAGCTGTCGACAGTGCCAAACAGCAGATCTCCCGCCTCGGCCCGGGCGCGGGCATCTGGCACAGTGTCCAGAATCCACTTCAGCTTGGTGCCCGAGAAATAGGGATCCAGCAGCAGCCCGGTTTTCTGGCGCACGCTGTCCTCGTGGCCCGCGGCGCGCAGCTCTTCGCAGATGGCGCTGGTGCGGCGGTCCTGCCAGACAATGGCATTGTGGACCGCCTTGCCGCTGTGGCGATCCCAGACCACCGTGGTTTCGCGCTGGTTGGTGATACCGATGCCGGCAATATCCGCCGCCTTGACGTCCTGCGCCTGCATCACCTGCCGACAGACATCCAGCGTCGTGCTCCACAGATCCTCCGGGTCATGCTCGACCCAGCCGGCCTGCGGAAAATGCTGCGGGAATTCCTGCTGCGCGGATCCCACCGCCTGCATCTTATCATCGAACAGGATCGCTCTGGTCGAGGTCGTGCCCTGATCAATCGCCAGAATATACGTCATCTTGCCCCTCCCCTGGGTCGTTTGGAGCAGAGATTAGACGTAAAACTGCGACCGCTACCAGCCCCTACTAATCATTTAGTTGATCAACCGCGATATTGTCGATCAACCGGATGCCATCCAGCCAGGCAGCCGCCAGCAGCCGGGCCGGGCGGTCGGGGCGGACAAGCGGGGCCAGCGTCTCGGCACAGCGCAGGTCCAGATATTCGATCTCGCCAAAACCGGCCGCGGCCAGTCGCGCACGCGCGCTCTCGACAAGCGCGCCAAACTCGGCCCCACCGCGCAGCTGCCCGGCCAGGTCGCTAAGCACCGGATAAAGCTGCCCCGCCTTGCCCAGCGCCTCGGCTGACAGGCGCATATTGCGCGAGGACATCGCCAGCCCGGAGGCTTCGCGCACCGTGGCACAGCCCTGCACGGTGATCGGAATATCCAGATCCCGCGCCATACGGGTGACCACCATCAGCTGCTGATAATCCTTCTCGCCGAAAAATGCCTGATCGGCGCCGCTTTGCAGGAACAGCTTCGCCACCACCGTCGCCACCCCGTCAAAATGGCCGGGGCGGAATTCGCCCTCCAGCACATCGGTCAGCCCCGCCACCGACACCGTGGTCGCATAGCCTTCGGGGTAGATCTGATCCGGGTCGGGCACATAGATGGCATCGACCCCGTAGGGCGCCAGTTTCTCCGCGTCGGTCAGTTCAGTGCGCGGATATTTGGCCAGATCCTCGGCATTGTTGAACTGTTTGGGGTTCACAAAAATGGTGACGATCACCCGGTCACAAGCTGCCTTGGCCGCCGCCACCAGTGACAGATGACCGTCATGCAGCGCCCCCATGGTGGGCACCAGGCCGATACGCGCGCCCTCGCGGCGCCAGTCGGAATGCAGCGCACGCAATTCGCTCAGGCGGCGCAGGATCGGAGCAGTCATGATGGGATCAGTCCTTTTGCGGGGCCTTGGCCGGTGCCGCCGTCGTCGGTGCCGGGGCCTGGTCTGCAAATACATGTTCAGCCGCCGGGAAGCTCCGCGCGCGCACCTCGGCTGCATACTCGGAAATCGCCGCCTCTGCCAAGGGGCCGAGATCGGCATAACGTTTCACGAATTTCGGCTTAAAGGCGGTAAAGAATCCCAGCATGTCATCGACAACCAGAATCTGACCGTCACAGTCGGCACTGGCCCCGATACCGATGGTCGGAATCGCCACCTCAGCGGTGATCCGATCGGCCAGCCCCTGCGGCACCTTTTCCAGCACCACGGAAAACGCGCCTGCATCCGCCACCGCATGAGCATCCGCCAGCACGGCATCGGCCTGCGCGTCGCGGCCCTGCACCTTGTAGCCCCCCAGCGTGTTGATCGACTGCGGCGTGAGGCCGATATGCGCCATCACCGGGATGCCGCGCTTCACGAGAAAGCGGATGGTCTCGGCCATCTCGACACCGCCCTCCAGCTTGACCGCCCCGGCGCCGGTTTCAGCCATCAGCCTTGCGGCATTGCGAAACGCCTGCTGCGGACCTTCCTCATAGCTGGCAAAGGGCATGTCGATGACCATCATCGCCTGTTTCAATCCGCGCGCCACCGCCTGCCCGTGCAGGATCATCATCTCCATCGTGACGCCAAGCGTCGAGGGCAAACCGTGCAGCACCATGCCAACGCTGTCGCCGACCAGCACAAAATCGCAATGCGCGTCCATCAGCTGCGCCATCGGCGTGGTATAGGCCGTGAGGCTCACCAGCGGGGTGCCGCCTTTGCGGGCGCGGATATCCTCGGCATTGGGTGCCATTTTGCGGGCCGTTGCACTCATGATGCTGTCCTCTCCGTTCGCATTGCGCACCGCTAGCAATTTACGCTGCGCGCTTCTAGGGGGCGAAATGTCCCGCTAACCTTGATTACCTGACGGAAAACGCGGAACAGTTTTCCGAAAGGTCACAAAATGCGGCCACCACCCAGAGGGAGAGACCACCAATGACACGATTGCCATTCCTGTTTGCTGCCAGTTCCGCACTGTCCATTCTGGCGGGGGCGGCTGCGGCGCGAGAGACCGTCACCGTGGCCCTGCAGCTGGAACCGCCGCATCTGGACCCCACCAGCGCTGCCGCCGGGGCCATTGATCAGGTGCTCTATTCCAACGTCTTTGAAGGGCTCACCCGCTTCATGGGCGATGGCTCGGTTGTACCCGGTCTCGCCGAGAGCTGGAAAATCTCCGAGGATGGGCTGACCTACACCTTCTCTCTGCACAAGGACGTCCGCTTTCACGATGGCTCCACGATGGACGCCGAGGATGTGAAATTCAGCCTTGATCGCGCCCGCGCCGAGGATAGCACAAATGCCCAGAAGGCGCTGTTTGCAGATATCGCCAGTGTTGATGCGGTCGATCCGCTCACCGTCAGGCTGACCCTGTCGCAGCCCAACGGTATGATGCTGTTCAACCTCGCATGGGGCGATGCCGTCATCGTGGCCCCCGAAAGCATCGAGAGCATCAAGACCATGCCCGTCGGCACCGGGGCCTTTGCCTTTGATGGCTGGGTTCAGGGCGACCGGATAGATCTTGTGCGCAACCCGGATTACTGGGGCACGCCCGCCATGCTGGACGGAGCAACCTTCAAATTCATCTCCGATCCCACGGCGGCCTTTGCGGCGATGATGGCCGAAGATGTCGATGCCTTCTCCAGTTTCCCCGCGCCGGAAAACCTGCCCCAGTTTGAGGCCGACCCGCGTTTTCAGGTGCTTGTCGGCTCCACCGAGGGCGAGACAATCCTGTCGATCAACAACAAACAGGCGCCCTTCGACAATCCCAAGGTCCGCGCCGCCGTCGCCCATGCGATCGACCGTCAGGCCATCATTGATGGTGCGATGTTCGGCTACGGCACGCCGATTGGCAGCCATTTCGCACCACATCACCCCGCCTATGTCGATCTGACCGGCAGCAGCGCCTATGACCCGGAGAAATCCCGCGCCCTCCTGGCCGAGGCAGGTCTGGCCGATGGCTTCACCACCACGCTGCACCTGCCGCCGCCCTCATATGCGCGCCGGGGCGGGGAAATCATCGCCGCCCAGCTGGCCGAGGTCGGCATCACCGCAGAGATCATCAATGTGGAATGGGCGCAGTGGCTGGAAACCGTGTTCCGGGGCAAAAGCTTTGGCCTCTCCATCGTCAGCCACACGGAGCCGATGGATATCGGCATCTATGCCCGCCCCGATTACTACTTCCAGTATGACAATGTCGCCTTCCAGCAGCTGATGACGGATCTCTCGGGCACCACCGATCCCGACACCCGGACAAAGATGCTGCAACAGGCGCAGGAGATCATCGCAAACGACTATGTGAATGGCTTCCTGTTCCAGCTGGCATCGCTGAGCGTGGCCAAGGCGGATCTGCAAGGTCTCTGGGCCAATGCCCCCACACAGGCCACCGACCTGACGGCGGTCAGCTGGGCAAAATAGACCATTCCCCCAGTGTTAGAGACTGAATAACAGCGCCCCAGACCGGGGCGCTGTTGCCGTTTGCTCAGGCCTCAGCGCAGCCCCCGCCGCCTGCGCAGCAGCGTCACAGCCTCGCGGATCTGATCGCGCACGGGGCCGGGGCGCGGTTCATCGCGCAACGTGGTGAACCAATGCTCCGGCGGGTTGCGCCCCAGTCGGTGCCCCTTGAACTCCAGCCCGCGCAGCACCCCCTCGGCCGCCGGTGGCAGACGCTCGGGGATCTGATGCCCGTTCAGGGTCGCCCAGACCCCGGTCCACAGCCGCCCGACGGACCATGGATTATAGCCACCGCCACCCAGCACCAGATAGCGCGGCGCAAGCGGGCGCAGCGCCGCCACCACCGACCAATGCGCGTTGTTGGACAGATCCAGATGCGCCAAAGGATCCTCGGTGACCGCATCCGCCCCGCATTGCAGGACCACCGCATCAGGCGCGAAATCCGCCACCGCCGGTAGGATCAGCTCTTCCAGCACATAGCCCATCTCGCTGTCATTGAACCCGCGCGGCACCGGCAGATTCAGCGCGCTTCCACCTGCGTCATCGTCCAGCCGACCAGTCTTCGGCCAGAGGTTCTCCTCATGAGTGGAGATCATCAACACATCGGGATCCCCCGCAAACCCATGCTCGACCCCATCGGCATGATGGGCATCAATATCGACATAGGCGATCCGCTCTGCGCCGTGATGGCGCAGTGACAGCATCGCCAGCACCGGGTCGTTCAGATAACAGAACCCATTCGCCCGATCCGGCATCCCGTGATGGGTGCCACCGGCCGGATTGTAGATCACCCCACCATGTGCGAGCTGCTCACCGGCCAGAATAGATCCGCCGGCAGCCGTGGCCGGCCTGCGAAAAATCTCGGGGAACACCGGGTTGGAAATGGTGCCGATGTGATGGCGTGCCTTGACCTCATCGCTGACAGCCTGCGCCTGCTCGGCAGCCTGAAGCGCCGCGATATACTCAGCGCTGTGCCAGCGCCGAAGGGCGGCCGGCTTTGCCCGGGGAGAGACCTGATACTGCGCCGCAGGCAGCCAGCCCAGCGCCCGTGTCAGATCCATCACCGTTGAGACCCGCGGCACCCGCAACGGATGCGCACGCCCGTAGCTGGAACCACGGTAAATCTCCGAGCCGATAAAAACCGGCGCCTCCAGCGCCTTTGGAACGGACCTTGTCCGAGCAGGATCAGACAGTGAAATGGCGGCGGCTCTCGGTGTCATGCGACCAGAGATAGCCCGGAACCGCGCGTCGCCAAACCCCGTATCTGCAACCGACGCGACAGCTGCGCGATAGCCGCACGCCTTCGCCTAATGCGATCCTGCCAGACAACTGGAAAACAATGCCTTTGACGATTTATCAAGGTCGATGCCCGCCCGCTCTGGACCCCCGCCCAGCGCCCCCCTAACCTGCCGCCAATGGGACGCTATATCGCCAAACGCCTACTGTCGCTGATCGTCAGCCTTGTCATCGCCTCTTGGGTGATCTTCTTCGTCATCGAGATTGCACCGGGCGATCCGGCCTCCTTCATGCTGGGAATCAACGCACAGCCCGACACGATCGCTGCGCTGCGCAGCGAACTGGGCTTGGACGAGGGGAAATTCGCCCGCTACATCAGCTGGTTCACCGGCATGTTGCAGGGCGATTTCGGCACCTCCTATACCTATCGCACACCGGTGGCCCAGATGGTTGCGGATCGGCTCTGGGTCTCGCTGCCGCTTGCGATCTATGCGCTGACACTCTCGACACTGATTGCCTTGCCCGCAGGCATCTATGCCGCCGCGCGCCGGGGCAAATCAGGGGATATTGCCGTGATGGGCGCAACCCAGCTGGGGGTCGCTGTCCCGAACTTCTGGTTTGCGATGATGCTGGTGCTGGTGTTTGCCATCAATCTGCGCTGGTTCAGCGCCGGCGGGTTTGTCGGCTGGGAGGCCGGCCCGCTGGCCGCGCTGCATTCCCTCACCCTGCCCGCCATTGCGCTGGCCCTGCCGCAGGCGGCTATTCTGGCCCGCGTCATGCGCTCGGCTCTCTTGGATATTCTGGGCGAGGATTTCATCCGCACCGCCCGCGCCAAAGGGTTGAGCCAGCGGCAGGCTCTGTGGCGTCACGGGCTGCGCAATGCGCTGATCCCGGTGCTGACCATCATCGGGTTACAGTTTTCCTTCCTCCTTGCCGGCGCGATCATCATTGAACAGGTGTTCTACCTGCCGGGTCTGGGGCGGCTGGTGTTTCAGGCGATCTCTGCCCGCGATCTGATCGTGGTGGAAAGCGTCGTGATGCTTCTGGTCTTTGCGGTGATCCTGGTGAATTTCCTTGTCGATCTGACCTATGCGCTGGTCGACCCAAGACTGCGGGGGCGCGGATGACAAACCACATGTCCCGCACATGCCCGGCACAGCCGGGCAGCGCCCGACCCTCCCCCCGGGAGGGCGCTTTGCACCCACCCAGGGTCGGACGCAAGCCACTCCGCGACACCCGAGGACCCCGATGACCCGTAGTCTCATCCTTGGTGGTGTCCTGTCCGCACTGGTTCTGCTGGCAGCACTGCTGTCGTTCATCTGGACGCCTTACGACCACACCGCGATGAACATCCCCGCCAAGCTGCAAGCCCCAAACGCCATACACTGGCTCGGCACCGATCACTTTGGCCGCGATATCCTGTCGATGATCATGGTTGGCGCACGCACCTCGATTGCGGTGGCACTGGTGGCGGTGGGCATCGGCATGGGGCTCGGCGTGCCGCTTGGCCTCGCCGCGGCAGCCAAACGCGGCTCCTGGCTGGACGAAGGCATCATGCGGGCCAATGATCTGGTCTTTGCCTTCCCGTCGCTGGTGATCGCCATCCTGATCACCGCCATCCTTGGCGCCGGTGCGATCAATGCGATCATCGCCATCGGCATTTTCAACATCCCCGTCTTTGCCCGCGTCACCCGTGGCGCGGCGCTGTCGCTCTGGCAGCGGGAGTTCATTCTGGCCGCCCGCGTCGCAGGCAAGGGCGCGACCAGGATTTCAGCCGAACATATCCTGCCCAATGTCGCCAACCTGCTGATCGTGCAGGGCACCATCCAGTTCTCGCTTGGCATTCTGGCCGAGGCGGGGCTCAGCTACGTCGGCCTTGGCGCACAACCGCCGGTGCCCAGCTGGGGCCGGATGCTGGCCGATGCGCAGACCATGGTCAGCCTCGCCCCCCATATGGCGCTGGTGCCGGGCTGCGCGATCATCCTCACCGTTCTGGGGCTAAACCTGATGGGGGACGGGCTGCGCGACTGGCTGGACCCGAAATTGCAGGGAGGTCGCGCGTGACCCTGCTTGAGATCACCAACCTCTCGCTCTCCATCGGGACCTTCCCGATCCTGCGTGATGTCTCCCTGTCGGTAGATCCGGGCGAGATCCTAGCCATCACCGGCGAAAGCGGGTCCGGCAAATCCCTGACCGCGCTGACCATCCTGCGGCTTCTGCCCAATTGCACCCGCCTCTCCGGGCATCTGAGCCTTGAGGGCCAGGACCTGCTGGCGCTGAGCGAAGAGCAGATGTGCGATCTGCGCGGGCGCAAGATTGGCATGGTGTTTCAGGAGCCGATGACCGCGCTCAACCCGGTGCAGAGCATTGGCGATCAGGTGATGGAAACCCTCCTGCTACACAGCAGCGTGACCAAAGCCGAAGCCGAAGCAGAGGCGCGCAGCCTGCTGGACCGGGTGGGCCTGCCCGCCGAACGCTTCCCGCTCAGCCGGTATCCGCACGAGCTGTCCGGTGGCCAGCGCCAGCGCGTGGTCATCGCCATGGCCATCGCCATGCGGCCGGCGCTGCTGATCGCAGATGAGCCGACAACCGCGCTGGATGTGACAACACAGGCGCAGATCCTCGACCTGCTGCGCGATCTGGTGCGCGACTACGGTATGGGGATGATCATCATCACCCATGATCTGGCGGTGGTGGCTGATATGGCCGACCAGATCGTCGTCATGCGAAAAGGCGAAGTGGTCGAGACCGGCAGCACGACGCAGCTTCTTGCCAATCGCCGTCATCCCTATACGCAGAAACTCTTTGCCGCCTCGAACCATCAGGCCGCCCTGCCCCCGGTGGTGGATACCGACCCGCAGGACACCCCCCTTCTGGAGGTGCGCGACGCGGTGCGCGACTATCCCCTGCCACGCAAACGCCTGTTTGCGCCAGCAGACCATATGCGCGCGGTGGATCACGTCAGCTTTGCCCTGCATCGTGGCGAACGGCTGGGTCTGGTGGGCGAATCCGGCTGCGGGAAATCCACCCTGACCCGCGCCATTCTGGGGCTGGAACCGCTGCAAGGCGGCGAGATCCTGCTGGATGGCACCCCGCTGTCGCCCAGGGGGTTGAGCGCCGAGCAGCGGCGTAAGATGCAGGTGGTGTTCCAGGATCCCTTTGGCAGTTTCAACCCCCGCCACCGCGTCGCACGGCTGATCACCGAACCCTTCCACGGCGTTCCAGACGCCCCCAGTGGGCAAGACCGGGACGATCGCGTGGCTGAGGCACTAAGTGCCGTTGGCCTCAACCCCGAGGACGCAGGCCGCTATATCCACCAGTTTTCCGGCGGGCAGCGCCAGCGCATCGCCATTGCCCGCGCGCTCATCACCCGGCCGGAGCTGATCCTGTTTGACGAAGCGGTCTCGGCGCTGGATGTCTCCGTGCGGGCGCAGATCCTTGACCTTCTGGCAGAGCTCTGCACCTCCTATGGGCTCAGCTATCTGTTCATCAGCCATGACCTGCATGTGGTGCGCAGCATGACCGACCGCTGTCTGGTCATGCAAAAGGGTCAGATCGTCGAACACGGCAGGACAGAAGATCTGTTTGCCAATCCGCAACATCCATATACGACATCTCTGATCGCAGCCGCTCCGGTGCTACCCGATCTGAAAACGGGGGCTGCATGAGCTTTAGACTGACCTTGATCCTGCCGCGCGAACGGGCGCGGCTGGCAGCGGCGCTGACCCGCTACTACTCCGAAATTGCCCCGGACCTGCGGATCGACCCCAGTGAGCGCGCAGGCCAGATGCTGCACCGCAAGGATGTGACGGCGTTCTGGATCCGCCAGGAGCAGGACCGCATCGGGTTTGCCATCGTGCTCAACCTGCCCGATGATCGCCGTGAACTGTCGGAATTTGCCATTGATCCGGCCTATCGCAGGCAGGGGTACGGCCATGCCGCGGCCAGCCTGATCTTTGCCGAATTTCCGGGGTATTGGCGAATGGGCATTTCCGCAGGCTCGCCCAATGCAGTGGCGTTCTGGGGCACCTGTCTCAGCGCCGTGAAGGGGGTCGAGCAGCTGCGTGAAGGCGCGCCTTTTACCGAGCATCAGATCAAGAGTTACAGTTTCCACATCGCAGGAGCCCAGAATGACTGACGCAGCGCCGCTTTGGTTTGATCCCGCACTCTGCCTGATCGGTGGCAGCTGGCAGGCCCCTGCCGGGGGCGGAACGCTTCCCCTCACGAACCCGTCTGATGGCAATATCCTCTGCCAGATTGCCCGTGGTGACTCCCGCGACATTGACGCCGCGGTTGCCGCTGCCCGCACCGCTCTGAATGGTGTTTGGGGAGAGATGACCGCCACCGAACGCGGGCGGCTTCTGACCCGGATGGGCCAGATGGTGCTGGAACGGGTCGATACCCTCGCCCAGCTGGAGGCACTGGACGTCGGCAAGCCACTGGCACAGGCGCGGGCGGATGCGGTGGCGCTGGCGCGGTATCTGGAATTCTACGGCGGCGCGGCCGACAAACTGCATGGCGAGACCATCCCCTATCAGGCCGGTTATACCGTCTACACCCTGCGCGAACCCCATGGGGTCACCGGTCATATCGTACCCTGGAACTACCCGATGCAGATCATTGGCCGTTCTGTCGGTGCCGCGCTGGCAATGGGCAATGCCTGCGTCCTGAAACCCGCCGAGGAAGCCTGCCTGACCGCGCTCGCCTTTGCCCATATCGCGGTGGAGGCCGGGCTGCCCGCAGGCGCGCTGAACGTGGTTCCGGGCATCGGCGCCGAGGCTGGCGCGGCGCTGGCGGGGCATCCGGGTGTTGATCATATCTCCTTTACCGGGTCGGTCAGAACCGGCGCGCTGGTGCAACAGGCGGCAGGGGCCAATGTGGTGCCGGTCACGCTGGAACTGGGTGGGAAGTCTCCGCAGCTGGTGTTTGACGATGCCGATCTGGAGGCCGCCCTGCCGTTTCTGGTGAACGCAGGGATCCAGAACGCAGGCCAGACCTGTTCCGCCGCTTCGCGCATTCTGGTGCAACGGGGCGTCTATGATCAGGTGCGCGCCGCCATGGCCGAGGCCTACAGCCGGCTGACCGTGGGGCCGGCCCTGTCCGACCTGCGTCTGGGACCGCTGATTTCCGCCCGGCAGAAAGAGATCGTCGAGGGCTATCTGGCGCAGGGCGCCGACCTCACGATTGCGGCGCAGGGTGTGCTGAGTGAGGCGGCCAGCGACAAAGGCGCCTATGTGCGCCCAACCCTGTTTGCAGATGTTGCGGCGGATCATCCGCTGGCGCAGGACGAGGTATTCGGCCCGGTGCAGGTGCTGATCCCATTTGAGGATGAGGCAGAGGCGGTCCGGATTGCCAACAGCACCGACTACGGGCTGGTTGCGGGCATCTGGACCCGCGACGGCGCCCGCCAGATGCGGCTGGCCAAGCGCCTGCGCGCGGGTCAGGTCTTCCTCAACAACTATGGCGCCGGTGGCGGGGTTGAGCTGCCCTTTGGCGGGGTGGGCAAATCGGGCCATGGCCGCGAAAAAGGCTTTGAAGCGCTCTACGGGTTTTCGCAGCTGAAAACGGTTGCGGCCTATCACGGCTAGGCCGACGCCCGCGATCAAGGTCAGCAGGACTCACCCATTGTTTCGCGTGCGAAACATTGGGGCAGATCTATTGCCGCAACTTATTGGGAAATCCGCGCCCAACGCCCCCAGATGGGCGAAGTATTTCTAGACTATTACCGCCTGGCTTTGCTGTTCACCGACACCAAACACCCGCTTGTAACGGTCGATTTCAGCCTGCGGGCCCATCGCCTTTTCCGGGTTGTCGGAGAGTTTGACGGTGGGGCGGCCATTGGCCGACACCGCCTTGCACACCAGGGAGAACGGCGCGAGGCCGTCATCCGGCACCAGCCCGCGGAAGTCATTGGTCAGCAGCGTGCCCCAGCCAAAGGACACTTTGGTGCGGCCTGAAAACTGCGCATGCAGTTCCTTGATCTTGGCAACATCCAACCCGTCGGAGAAGATCACCCGTTTGTCCTGCGGGTCCTCGCCCCGCTCCTGCCACCAGCGGATCGCGGTTTCGGCGCCGCTTGCGGGATCGCCGCTGTCGATACGGATGCCAGTCCAGCCCGCCAGCCAGTCCGGCGCGCGATCCAGGAAACCCCGGGTGCCATAGGTATCGGGCAGGATGATGCGCAGATTGCCTTCATGCTCGTCATGCCAGTCGGACAGCACATCATAGGGGGCCTGCGCAAGTGCGACATCATCTTCGGCCAGCGCGGAATAGACCATCGGCAGCTCATGGGCGTTGGTGCCAATAGCCTCGACCTCGCGGCGCATGGCAATCAGGCAGTTCGAGGTACCGGTGAATTTATCGCCCAGCCCCTCCATCATCGCCTGCACGCACCAGTCCTGCCAGAGAAACCCATGACGGCGGCGGGTGCCGAAATCGGCGATGCTGAGGCCGTCTATGTCGCGCAGCTGTTCAATCTTTTCCCAGACCCGGGTCATGGCGCGGGCATAGAGCACCTGGAGTTCAAACCGGCCCATGCTGTTGATCACCGCGCGGCTGCGCAGTTCCATAAGGACCGACAGGGCCGGGATTTCCCAGAGCATGACCTCGGGCCATTTGCCTTCAAACGTCAGTTCGTATTGGTCGCCCTTGCGCTCCAGCTCATAGGGCGGCAGGCGCAAACCCTCGAACCACTCCATGAAATCGGAGCGGAACATCTGGCGCTTGCCGTAGAACGTATTGCCGCGCAGCCAAGTGCTTTCGCCACGCGACAGCGATAGCGAGCGGATGTGGTCGAGCTGTTCGCGCAGCTCGCCTTCGTCGATCAGATCGGCCAGCGGGATATGTTTGGATCGGTTGATCAGCGAGAAGCGGACATTGGTGTCGCGGCGATTGCGATACACCGACTGGCACATCAGCAGTTTGTAAAAATCGGTGTCGATCAGCGAGCGCACGATCGGATCGATCTTCCACTTGTGGTTATAGACGCGGGTTGCAATGTCCACAGGCGGCCTCATCCATCGTGTTTCAATGGTTGATAAAACAGGCCGCAGCCAGGAGCAAAGGAAATCAGACTGCTGCGCGACGACCCTGAGGAAGGCTGTGTTTGCACAGAACCGCAAGCAGGTCATCGCGGTTGATCGGCTTGCTGAGGAAATCATCCATGCCGGCGGACAGGCAGGCCTCGCGATCGGAATCAAAGGCATTGGCCGTCAGTGCCGCAATGACAGGCTGGCGGATCTCCATCTCGCGGATCATGCGGGTGGCCTCCAGCCCGTTCATCACCGGCATCGACATATCCATCAGAATGACATCGGGATCAAACTCCGGCGTTTTCTCGACCGCCTCGGCGCCATCCACGGCAAATTCCAGCGTAACCGGTTCGTCCTGAAGGTATTTCTCAACCAGGAGGCGGTTGATCCTGTTGTCCTCAGCGACGAGGATACGCATCCCCTGCAAACAGCCTTCTTCCTGCGGGATGATGCCGTCGGTGTCGGACAGGGCGGAGCCAATGGCAGGCTGCATGCGCAGGTGGACGGAAAAACAGGCCCCTTTGCCAAGGTCAGAGGTCACGTCGATCTCACCGCCCATCGCCTCGCACAGGAGGCGCGATATGGTGAGGCCAAGACCGGTGCCGCCAAACCGCCGCGTGATCGCCGCATCGGCCTGAGAGAAGCGTTCAAAGATCTGATCCTGCTTGTCCTTGGCGATGCCGATGCCTGTATCGGTGACCGAGAAACGCAGGCGCAGCCGGTCGCCCGCCTGCGTGGTGGCCACCGCGACGCGAACGCCGCCGGTCTCGGTGAATTTCACCGCATTGCCGACCAGATTCAGCAAGACCTGGCGCAGGCGCCGATCGTCGCCATTGATCAGCCGGGGCACGTCCGGCGCGATATCGAGATCAAGGCTGATGCCCTTCTCCTGCGCCTGCGGTTCAAACAGCTTCAAGGTTTGCTGGAAACAGGTGCGCAGATCAAAATCAACCTCGCTCAGGATGACCTCGCCCGCGTCCATCTTCGAGAGATCAAGCACATCGTTGATCAGCGACAAAAGGGTGCGGGCCGAGCCGAGGATCGTATCGGCATAGAGCTTTTGCTCGTCATCCAGATTGGTCCGTTCCAGCATCTGCGCCATGCCGATAACCCCGTTCATCGGGGTGCGGATCTCATGGCTCATGGTGGCGAGGAATTCGGATTTCACCCGCGCGCCCTCCTCCGCGGCGATGCGGGCATCCTTCAGCTGCTGTTCGTATTGTTTGGAGGCGGTGATATCACGTTCGACGGCAATGATGGTCTCCACCGTCCCGTCGTCGCGCAGCATCGGCACCTGATTGGTCTCCAGCCACAGACGCTGACCATCCTTGCGACGATTGCAGATCTCAAGCCGAAACGGTTTGCCGGTGGCGCGCCCCTTCTCCAGTGCCTTGACCACCGCCATATCGGTGTCTTCACCGTTCAGCAGCTCACCCGGCATCCTGCCAATCGCCTCATCGTAGCGGTAGCCGGTGATCCGGGTGAACGCCTCATTGACCCATGTGATCCGCCCCTCCTGATCCATGAGGAAGACGCTGTCGTTGGCATTCTCGGCCACCAGAGCAAGCTGTTGGGATTGCAGCTGCTGGGCCTGTAGCTTGGCGTTGATCTTGGCCAGCTGCTTATGTTGCAGGGCCATCGCCAGGGTGTTTTTCCGGCTGCGGGTGTAGCGACCTGCGATAAAGCTGACGAAGAAGAAGACGCTGACATAGAGCACGCCCAGACCGGCGAATTGAAAGGATTGCACCTCGATCACGGCAGTGCTGTGATCGGCAAGGGTTTCAATCGCGATGCTGACCAGAGGTGTCAGCGAATAGACCACCAGCCGCACGATACCGGCAGAGATCTGATAGGGCAGGATCACCGTGGCATTGATGGCGGCCCCGACCAGGATACCGACGGTGAACAGCGGCGTGGCATGGGCCTGATGCAGGTGGTTTTCCGCGTGGATGAAATACGATGGTGAACAGGCCAGAAAGGAGAGGGAAACCGCCTGCACCCCAGCGGTGAGGCTGCTGATGGCCAGCACGCGCTTATAGGGGGCATTATCCGCAATCGGCGTTGCCCTCATAAGGTAGAGCGTATCAACCAGGTCGCCGAGAAACGCGACCACAAAGACCAAGAGACCAGCCATTGGCGATATCAGCAGACCGATTAGCGCCGACAGCCCTGCCATGATCAGCTGGCGGAACGCAAAATACCGGCACCGCCCATCCGCATATCGGTTGAGCAGCCCGCGCTGGCTGTATCGCCTGCTATAGGTTTCTAGCGGCCCAGTGTTGAGCGCATCGGCCTGCGGCATCTCTTTGCAAGGTCCCTGATGACGACGAGTCTCTGAATATCGTCAATTCGTTAATAACTTACCCAAAGGCACCAACCAGCCGCACGCCTGCCGATTGCATATGCGTCACTGCGGTTGTCAGAGAGCCATCCAGATCAATCGCGCGGCAGGCTGTCAAATCCACTGTCACGTCGTAGCCCAAACGGGCGGCATCCAGTGCCGAAAATGCGACACAAAAATCGGTGGCAAGCCCGACCAGCGTCAGATCGCGGATGCTGCGGTCCTGCAGATAGCCGTGCAATCCGGTGGGCGTGCTCTGGTCGTTTTCAAAGAACGCCGAATAGCTGTCGATATGACGGCGGTAACCCTTGCGCAGAATCAGGTCGCCACGCAGGTCCAGATCCGGGTGGAACTGCGCCCCGGCGCTGTCGATCACGCAGTGATCGGGCCAGAGCACCTGCGGGCCATAGGGCATGTCGATGCTGTCATAGGCGGCAGCGTCGCGGTGTTGCGAAGCAAAGGAACTGTGGTTGGCCGGGTGCCAGTCCTGTGTCATCAGCACTGCGTCGTAGTCAGGCATCATCGCATTGATCGGCGCCACGACCTGATCCCCGTCCGGCACCGCCAGGGCACCGCCGGGGCAGAAATCCAGCTGAACATCAATCACGATCAGGGCTTTGGTCATCGGGTTCTCCACGTCTTGCCTGACAGGGGTACGCCCCCTGCGCCCACCCGTCAACAAAGCTGCGGCGATGCGGCATTCCACGACCTTGCAGCGCCTTGCCTGGTTGGTGTAGAGCGGCGCCATGTATACGATTGCCGCTCTCTACCACTTCACCCGTTTCGACGATCCCGCCGCTCTGAAACCGGCGCTTCTGGCCCTTTGCGAGGCGCAGGGGGTCAGGGGCTCATTGCTGCTGGCGCAGGAAGGCATCAACGGCACCATCGCTGGCCCGCGCGCCGGGATTGATGCGGTGCTGGCCCATATCAAGGCGCTGCCCGGTTGCAGCGATCTTGAATGGAAGGAAGCCACCAGCGACAAGCCCCCCTTTGGCAAGATGAAGGTGCGGCTGAAGAAAGAGATTGTCACCATGGGCCAGCCGGACATCGACCCGCGTGCCCGCGTCGGCCATTACGTGGAGCCGGAAGACTGGAACGATCTGATCCGCTCGGATGATGTGGTTGTGATCGACACCCGCAATGACTACGAGGTTGCCATCGGCACCTTCGAAGGCGCGATCGACCCCAAGACCGAGAGCTTCCGCGAATTTCCGGCCTGGTGGGAACAGAACAAGGACCGGTTCCACAACAAGCGTGTTGCGATGTTCTGCACCGGTGGCATCCGCTGCGAGAAATCCACCAACTTCCTGATTGGTCAGGGCGTGGAGGATGTCTATCACCTGAAAGGTGGTATCCTGCGCTATCTTGAGGAGATGCCGCAGGAAGACAGCAGCTGGACCGGCGAATGTTTCGTCTTTGACAGCCGGGTGTCCGTCGGACACGGGTTGCAGGAAGGTCCGCATGAGCTGTGCAACGGCTGCCGCAGGCCCATTCTGCCAGAGGACAAATCCAATCCGGCCTTTGAGCAGGGGGTGTCCTGCCATCTCTGTATCAATGAGACCTCTGAGGCCGACAAGGCCCGGTTCCGCGAGCGGCAGAAACAGATGAGACTGGCGCGGGAACGCGGCGACGACCACCTGGGCCATCTGCCGCTGCGCTGAGGCCAGCGTCGGCCGCCGCGATACCGATCACATCGCCACTGATCTGCGCATTTACGGGCCCCTTTTCGGCGGCGCTGCGTGGAGTCGCGCAAAAACTGTTTGGCGAAACGCCACACTCGCCTAAAGTAATTGGTAACCATGATTAAAGAGTGAGCCGGGTGAGTGATGGCGACGCGCAAGAACCAAGACTTCTGTTCCGATCTGAGAACACGCTGCGGCACAGAGGTGGACGCGGCGGAGCGGCAGTTGGCCGAGGCTGAGCTTGGCTCCGGGGCGATACGGTACAAGCTCAATCCGGCAGGGCTGCGCCATCTGTTCAAATCGCTGTCGCAAGACGATAGCGGATCGCAGGGGCAGAGCTAGATGCCACAGTATACCGTCACAGCCTTCAATTGGAGCGCGGCTGGCTACAACGCCCAGTACAATACATCCTATACCGCGACGCTGGATGACGATGACGGGGCCTATCAGGGCGGTGCCGACGGCAACGAGAGCATCAGCATCAACGGGGGCGCCTTCGGCGGATCTGTAGGGGAGCCTTACGCCATTGACGTCTCCTTTACCGACACCGGCGGCACCCCCCATGTCGAGACCTTCTATTTCTTCAACACCGGCGGCAGCTGGTATTTTGTCCCCGGCCCGGGTTCTGAATTCACCGTTGGTGCGACGCTTGGCAGTTACCAGAGCCACACCACGGGCTGGAATTATTCCGAGATCACCTGTTTTGTCCGCGGCACCCTGATCGAAACCGAACGGGGTCGGGTGGCTGTCGACTCCCTGACCGTCGGTGATCGCGTGCTGGTCGCTGATGGCAGCTACCGGCCGCTGCGTATGGTGATGAGCCGCGCGCTGACGGCGGATGCGCTGCGCGCCAACCCCAAGCTGCGCCCGGTCAGGATCACCGCCGGGGCGCTGGGGCATGGTCTGCCGATGCGCGATCTTCTGGTGTCTCGGCAGCATCGCATGTTGGTTTCGTCAAAGATCAGCGAACGGATGTTTGCCGACGCCGATGTGCTCGTCGCCGCCGTGCGGCTGACCGAGCTGCCAGGTATTGATATCGAGCACACCTGCGAGCCGGTGGAGTATTTCCACCTGTTGTTCGACAGGCATGAGGTGATTTTTGCCGAGGGTGCCCCGACCGAGAGCCTGTATACCGGTGCCGAAGCGCTGAAGGCGCTGACGCCGGAGGCCTATGAAGAGGTCACCCTGCTGTTTCCCGAGCTGCTTGCGCCGCAGGCCGCATGCAGCTCGGCCTGCCATATCCCCAGTGGCAGACAGCAACGCCGGTTGGTGGCGCGGCATCTGAAAAACAACAAGCCCATTCTCGCAGGCGGCGCCGTCGCAGTGCCATAAGCATCGCACAGGTGAAGTTGTCTCAGGCGAAGGTGATCTCCACCGCGCCGAAGGGGCCGAAATCAGCCCTGATCGCAGTGCCGGAGGGGCATTCGACGGGGCGGATGAAGCTGCCAGAAAGGATGATCTGACCGGGTTCGATGCGCTGGCCATATTGCGCCATGCGGCGGGCCAGCCAGACCACGCTTTCGACCGGATCATTAAGCACGCCTGCACCAAGCCCCGTTTCCTCAACCTCGCCATTGCGCGATGTGATTGCCCCGACCCAGCGCAGATCAAAGGCGTCGACCGCGTGGCGCTGCGGTCCCAGTACGACACCTGCGTTGGCCGCATTGTCGCTGATGGTGTCGAATACGTTGCGGCTTTGGCCGGTTTCCCTGTCTTTGCGCGCGATGCGCGTGTCGAGGATCTCCAGCGCGGGTGCCACATAGTCGGTGGCGGCAAGCACCGCAGCCCGGGTAATATCGCCGCCACTGAGGGCGTGTTTCATGACAAAGGCGATCTCCGCCTCGATCCGCGGCTGGATGAAACGACCGGCGGGAACTGTCGTGCCATGTGAAAACACCATGTCGTCAAACAGGATACCGCTGTCGGGTATGTCGATGTTCAGCGCGTATTGCATCGCCTTGGAGGTGAGGCCGATTTTCCAGCCGACGACGTTGTGCCCCTGCGCCAGCTTGGCTTCGCAGATCGCCTTCTGGATCGCATAGGCATCGTCCATATCCATCTGCGGATAGCGTCTGCTGAGCAGGCCGATCTGCTGTCCCGTTGCCTCCGCCCGCAGGAGATCCTCTGCGGCCCTCGCGTGATCCTGCGGTGTCATGGGGCTTCGTCCTCGATCGTGTTGCGCAGCGTGCCGATGCCGGAAACCTCGACCTCAACCACATCGCCGGGTTTCAGGAACTGCGGCGGATCCAGCCGTGCGCCGGACCCGGTGGGGGTTCCGGTCACGATAATATCGCCCGGCTCAAGCGTCATGAAGGTGGAGATATATTCGATCTCCCGCCGGATCGGGTGCATCATGCGCGACAGGACATCGTCCTGCCTGACCTCTCCGTTCACACGGGTGATGATCCGCGCGTCATCCAGCTGCGCCGGATCCCGGAACGGCACCAGCCAGGGGCCGATGGCACCGGAGTTGTCCCAGTTCTTGCCCTGGGTGACGTTGAATTTCGCGTGGCGCACCCAGTCGCGGATGGTGCCTTCGTTGCAGATGGTGAGCGCGGCGATATGGTCATAGGCGTCGGCCGGTGCGATGCGCCGCCCGCCTTTGCCGATGACAATCGCCACCTCGCCCTCATAATCGAGCATATGGCTTTCGGGGGGGCGGATGAGCGGGCGATTGTGGCCAGTGAAGCCACTGGCAAAGCGGGGGAACAGCGACATGTATTTCGGCTGCTCGCTGCCGTCTTTGTATTCGGCATTGCGATCCGGGAAGTTGACGCCGACACAGAGGATCCGCCGCGCATTGGGCAGCACCATGTCGTACTGCACATCTGTGTGGGTGACGGATCTGCCCTCGACCGCGACCATCAGCTGATCCAGCCCGCCCGCGCGCACCACATCCAGCAGGGTCGGCCATTGCGGGAAGTCCGGGCTAAGCGCGATCATCCCGTCATCGGTTGCGGCCCCGTAGAAAGCCTGCCCGGCTGCGCTGTAACTTGCAAACTTCATGGCGCGATGATCGGGCTGGCTTGCAGATCAGAGTCCTTTGGCGTGACGCCGACAAAACGGCTGCCATGTTTGAACCAGCTTTCCGGGGCCGGCGCCCCCCAGAGCGTCTGGCGCTGCGGATCCTTCAGATCCCATTTGATCGGTTCAAGGTCGGGATCGACGGTCTGATAATCGGAACAGTAGATTTCGATCCGGTGGCCATCGGGATCGAGGATATAGAGGAAGAAGGCGTTAGAAATGCCATGTCGACCGGGGCCGCGTTCGATATTGGTCACATAGCCGGTGGTCGCCATAAGATCGAGCAGGTCGATGATATTGAGCGGGTTCGGCACCCAGAAGGCCACATGGTGCATACGCGGGCCGGTGCCATTGGTGAAGGCCATGTCATGCACGCCACCTTTGCGATGCAACCAGGCCGCCCAGAGTTTCTTGCTGTCTTCGTCTTCGGTATATTCCGTCACCCGAAAGCCGAAATCGCTATAGAAGGCGACCGAGGCATCGACGTCATGGCTGAAGCAGTTGAAGTGGTCGATCCGCAAAGGTTTCACACCGCGATAGAGCGCGTATTGCTGGTGGATCGGCGCCAGCCGGTCCATCTTGTGGTAGAACTCCAGCGGGATCCCCATATTGTCCGAGGTCAGCAGCGTACGCCCTTGATACGGGCGCTGCACCCATTCTGTTGGCCGTCCCTTCTTGCGGAAATAGGCGTCGGCGCGGTCCAGATCCTCCTCGTCAAAGGTCTTGAACCCCATCACCTCAACCGTGCCCGGCTGATCTGATTGTTGCAGGATCACGCAGTGGTGACCGCGCTCCTCCATCGCGCGCAGGTAGACGCGCTGTGTGTCCTCGTCGCTGACCTGAAGACCGAGGATCTCGGTGTAGAAACGCTTGGAGGCGGCCAGATCCTTGACGTTCAGGCAAACGTGGCTGAGCCGGATCGTGTTGAAATCGGGATAGAGATTTGGGGCGGGAACAGGCATCAGAGCGCTCCTAGCTTGGTGATCTTATGGGAGCCGGTGGCAAAACCGATGTGTTTTTGCTCCATGTAGAACTCAAACGACCAGTCGCCGCCGTCGCGACCGATGCCGGAGGCTTTGACGCCACCAAAGGGCGTGGGCAGATGGCGCACATTCTCCGAGTTCACCCAGATCATGCCCGCTTCCAGCTTGTCGGTGAAGCGCAGCGCCCGCGTCAGATCGTTGGTCCAGAGATAACCGGTGAGCCCATAGGCGGTGTCATTGGCCAGCGCCAGCGCCTCCTCCTCGGTCGCAAAGGGGATTGAGGTCAGCACCGGGCCAAAGATCTCCTCCTGCGCGATCCGCATATCGTTGCGGGCACCGGTGAACAGCGTCGGGCGGACGAAATACCCCTCGTTGCCCAGCACCTCGCCGCCGGCGGCAATCGTCGCGCCGTCGTCTTTGGCAATGCCGAAATAGCTGGTGACCTTGTTGAAATGCTCCTCGCTGACAAGCGGGCCGATCTCGGTCGCGGGATCCAGGGGGTGGCCAACCCTGATATTGTTGATGCGCTCGATCAGCCGGGTTTCGAAGTCGGCGCGGATGCTGTCCTGGACCAGAAGCCGGGAGGAGGAGGTGCAGCGTTCGCCGTTGATCGAATAGATCATGAAGATCACCGCATCGAGCGCGCGCTCAAGATCGGCATCCTCAAACACGATGACGGGGTTCTTGCCGCCCAGCTCAAGATGGTTGCGCTTCAGCGTATCGGCGCCCTGTTTGACGATCAGGCTGCCGGTGCGCGATTCCCCGACAAAGGCGATGGCCCGGATCGCCGGGTGTTCGCACAGCGCCTTGCCCGCCTCATCGCCGAACCCGTTGACAGTGTTCAGCACACCCGGTGGCAGTCCGGCCTCCTCGGCGATCTCGACCAGCAGCCGCGCGGTCAGCGGTGAGGCTTCGGCGGGTTTGTGAACGACGGTACATCCCGCCGCTAGCGCCGGCGCAATTTTCCAGGTCGAGAGCATGAAGGGTGTGTTCCACGGCGTGATCACCCCAACCGGGCCGATGGGCACACGGGTGGTCACATTCATCAGGGTTGGGGATTTGAGATGCTGGCCATCGCGCGCCTGCACAACCTGATCGGCAAAATACCGGAAATTCTCGGCTCCGCGCAGCGCCGCTTTGGACATGAATTTATAGGCCTGGCCAGTATCCCAGCATTCACAGAGCGCGATTTCTTCGGCGCGGGCTTCGATGCCTTCGGCGATCCGAATGAGGATCTTCCTGCGTTCAGAGGCCGACAGGTCGCGCCAATCTGCAAAGGCCTGCTGCGCGGCGCGGGCGGCGGCGTCGATATCTGCGGCTGAGCCCTGGGCAACATCGCAGATCACGCTTTTGTCCACCGGCGAGATGGTCTGAAACACCCCTGCTCCGCCGGCCACATCGGCGCCGGCAATCCGGTTCTGGATCCCGGAGGCACGGAACCGCTCCAGATAGCTGTCCAATTTGCGGATATGGCTGTCGAGCTGGCTCATGCCGGGTCCTCCAGATGATCACGGATATTTCCGAATTTCGGTGAAAGCGCTGCGTTGATGTCGCGCATCTCTGCTGACAGGGCGATGGAATGGCGATCCATCGCCGGGGCCACGAAGGTGCGCAGCACGGCAAAGATACGGGCGGTTGCATCTTGCTTTACGGTGTCGCTGCGCCCCTCCCGCAGGCGGATGGACAGGTCGATGAAACCATGGTCCGGGTTGCCATCGGCAATTGCCACATGATCGACGCGCAGCGCCCGCACCCGGATCCCTGCAATGGGAAAGGTGTCGATCGCGGCCGCCTCTGCGCGGATCGCCTCGCACAGTGCAGAGATGTCCAGCACGTCCTCTAGATTGGCGGAATATTCGATCTGGAAATGGGGCATCGGGGCACCTTGGCGATTTATTGCTTATCAAGTTAAGTAAAAAGCGCACGGTGAGTCAAGCGCAGGATCCGGGCGGCAGGCGTTACGGCGAAACAATGCCGTCGGCGCACCAGCGGTCGAAAATCTCCAGTGCCTTATCGGCGAAGGCACGGTCGTTGATATGGCTGTCGAGGCGGTGCACGGAGACATGCGCGGGCAATGTCGCCTCAAGCTCCGCCAGAAACGCCGCCAGCCCCGCGCTGTCGTGCAGGTCGGCACCTTCGCGGTCCCATTCGCCGAGTCCACGCTCCGGCAGGATCATCGCCACAGGACCGTCGGCGTCAGCCAGCTGTTTCGAATGGGCGCGGGCGACCTGGCGCCGTTCCTCGGTGTTGAGGACAATCGAGGTCAGCAGCCGGTTGTGCGCGTGTTTCGGATGGTCCGACCATTTCTCGGCGATTGGCTGCCAGCCGACCACATCAACCAGATCATAGCAGCCGGGGGCGACAATCTGCGGCGTCCCCCTGGCGCCGGCATTGGTAAGGCGATCCGCGCCGGCGGAAATCGACGATCCGTGGATATGGTTGCCAAGCTCCTGGGTGCAGAAGTCAAACACGCAGGCAAAGGCGCCCTGCTCTGCGAGGCTCTCAAAGGCGCGCCCTCCCATGCCGGTGGCGTGAAAGACCGCAACCTCAAACCCGCGCGCCTCAAGCGCCGGTTTCAGCGGAATGACGTATTTCAGCGCCGATGTGCCAAGGGACATGATACCGATCAGCGGTTTATCCGGGTCCGGTATCTGCGCGGCCCTCGCGGCACCCAGAACGGCGCCTGCGGCCTGGCTGAGCGAGGCCTTGCAGACGGAATTCAGCCCGTAAAGCCCACCAGCCCAGAGGATCATCTGGGTGTCGGCCGCCAGTCTTTCGGCCGGGATCAGCGGCGAGAAGGAAACGGTTGAGACAATGTATTTCGGCACCCCAAGCGGCAAGCCCGAACAGACATCAAGCGCCAGATCGGTGCCCATCGTGCCGCCAAGGACGATCACCCCGTCAAAAGCCGCCATCCGGTGCAGCCGCGCCGTCAGCAAGCTGGCACCATGCGCCATGATCTGCATGGCGGTGTTTTCATCCCCGCTGTCGATGGCCGCCCGGATCGAGCTGCCACCGGCCTCGGCGACGTCGTGTTTGGAATAGTCGGTCGGCGTCGATGGGTCGCCCAGAACCGAGACATCCATGGTCAGGACCCTGCCCCCCTGATCGCCGATCACGCTCGCCAGAAAACCAAGCTCATCGTCCTTGGTGTCATAGGTGCCAACCACCAGAATGGTTTTCTCGGTCATTGCCCCACCTTTCAGAGTTTGATCCATGCGGTTTTCAGGTTGATGTATTTGTCGATGGCATGAAGCGATTTGTCCGACCCGTTCCCGGACTGCCCGACCCCGCCAAGCGGGACGGTGCCATCCGCGCCGCCATAGGTGTTGACATGCATCACCCCGGTTCGGACACGCTGCACCATGCGATGGGCGCGGCTGAGCCCGGATGTCCACACCGCACCGGCGAGACCGTAGACCGTGGAATTGGCGATCCGCACGGCGTCGTCCTCGGTCTTGAAGGGGGTCACGGCAAGCACTGGGCCAAACACCTCCTGCTGTGCCAATGTCGCCGCTGGCGTGACATCAGTGACGATGGTCGGCGCCATGTAATAGCCGCCGGTTTCCGACAAAATACGCTGCCCGCCGGTGACGATCTGCCCGCCTTCCTGCTGGGCGGTGGCGACGAAGGTCAGGTTCTGCTTCAGCTGTGCTTCGGAATTGATCGCCCCGATCTGGGTCTCCAGCCGAAGCGGGTCGCCGACCTGCATCGCCTCTGCTGCCCGCGCGACCTCCTGCACAAATCTGTCGTGGATCGAGGCCTCGACCAGCAGGCGGGAGCCTGCGACGCAGACCTGACCCGAGTTGCGGAAGATACCTGCGGCGGTCACTTTTGCGGCCTCTGCCAGATCCGGCGCATCAGCGAAGACAATATTGGGAGATTTGCCGCCCAGCTCCAGATAGACACGTTTCATGTTTGAACGGGCGGAATAATCCAGCAACCGACGCCCGGTCTGCCCCGATCCGGTGAACACCAGAACGTCGACGTCCATCGAAAGGCCGAGGGTTTCGCCGACCACCGCGCCTTCGCCGGTGATCACGTTCAGGACGCCGGGTGGCAGGCCCGCCTCAAGCGCCAGTTCCGCCACCCGCATCAGCGAGAGAGAGGCGGTTTCAGCGGGTTTCAGCACCACGGAATTTCCCATCGCAAGCGCCGGGCCCAGTTTCCAAGCCCCAATCATCAGCGGAAAATTCCACGGAATTATCGCGCCGACCACACCGACGGGATCCTTGTGGATCAGGCCCAGCACATCACCCGCCGTGGGCGCGATTTCGCCATAGAGCTTGTCCAGTGCCTCGGCGTAGTAGCGGATCGTGGCGGCGGCTGATCCGGGTTCGGCCTTGAGCGCCATATTGATTTCGGTGCCATTGTCGCGCACGCCCAGAACGGCGAGTTCGAGCGCGTGCGCCTCGATCAGCTCGGCCCATTTCATCAGAACCTTCTTGCGGGCGGCGGGCGGCTGCCCGGCCCAGCGGCGATCCTCGAAGGCGGCGCGGGCGGAGGCGATGGCCGCCTCCATATCCGCCGCAGTTCCCCGCGCGATCCGGGTCAGCACGCACCCGTCGATCGGCGACAGCACATCCAGCATCGCCCCATCAGAGGCCGCAACCTGCCGACCGTCGATGAGATGTGAAACCGGCTGCACCGGTTGTGACCGAAGGGCGTCGATCTTGCTTTGGTCCATGGGGCTACCTTGTTTGGCTGTCGTGCAGATCGTGGTCTTCGTCGGGCTGATGCGCCTGCCATTCACGCATCAGCGCGCGCAGGTGCAGGGCCAGAACGATCAGGATCAGAATGAAGAGGAGAAAGGAAATCGGGCGGTCGATCATATCCAGCGGCGTCTTGAGGCGCGGCAGGGCCGAACGCAGCTTCACCTCCATGATGCCGCCCAGAACCATGCCCAGGATGATCGGGACAATCGGCAGGTTCAGACGTTTCAGGATCAGGCCAAGCACCCCGAACCCTGCCGAAATCATGCAGTCCGTCAGGGAATTTCGCAGCGAATAGACGCCGACAAAGGACAGCAAAAGGATCATCACCCCCAGAAACCGGGTTGGGATGCGAATGATCCGGGTCAGCAGATTGGTGGAGACCATCAGGAAGGCGAGCACGATCACATTGAGCAGGATCAGCGCCAGATAGAGACCATAGACCAGGTCGATATTGTTCTGAAACAGCTGTGGGCCGGGGATGACGTTATGAACATAGAACACCGACAGCATCATGGCCGTCAGCGCCTCCCCCGGGATGCCGAGCGCGAGAAGCGGGATCATCGCCGCAGCCGGAACCGCGTTATTGGCAGCCTCCGAGGCGATCAGACCTTCGGGGGATCCCTTGCCAAACAGCTCCGGCGTCTTGGAGGTTTTCTGGGCGTAGGTGTAGCTCATGAATTGGGCGGTGAACTCGCCGGTGCCGGGGATCATGCCCAGGATCACGCCACAGGCGGAGGCGACGGTTGCTACCCGCTTGTGCTGCATCAGCTCCCTGATGCCGGCCCCCATCCGCCCCGATACCGGCTTTGCATCCGGCTGGCTGTCGGGGGCGGTCAGCAGGAAAAACGCCTGGCTCAGCGCAAAGAGGCCGAGCACGACAACAATCAGGTTCACGCCAGAGTTGAGAAAGGTGAGGCCGAAGGTATAGCGCTGGGTGTAGGTCACCGCATCGAGGCCGACGGTCTGTAGAAAGATGCCGAACATCGCCAGAACGCCGGCGGCAAAGATCTGGCCCCGGTGGGCAAGGATGACCAGGATGATCCCCAGAAGTGCAGCAAGAAAGATCTCTCTGGAGCCGAACATCGGAGCCACGAGAGCCAGGACCGGTGACAGCAGGATCAGGCAGAGGATGCCGAATATCCCACCCCAGAACGACGCGCTATAGGCCAGCGACAGCGCCCGATGGGCCTGCCCCTGTTTCGTCATCGGATAGCCGTCATATGATGTGAGCGCATTCACCGCCGTGCCCGGCGTATTGATCAGGACCGCAGGGATGGCCCCGCCATACATCGAGGATCCGTAGATCCCCAATAGCATCGTCAATCCCACGATAGGCTCGAAGGCAAAGGTCGCCGGCAGCAGGATGGCGATCGCCACTGCGGGTCCGACGCCCGGAATGGCCCCGATGATCACGCCGCCGATTGACCCGATCAACAGCGCGACGATCACATCCCAGCGGGCCAGCATCTCGGCCCCGGCGAGGAGATTTTCCATTGGTTGCCCCGATCAGAAATAGGTCAGCATGATTTGGCGTAGCCCGTCGGGCAAGGAGTCATAGGCGAGGCCTGCGGGCAGATTCACCTTCAGCAAGGTCTTGAACAGCACCACGATCAGCAGCGCCGAAAGCGCCGCGACCGCCAGTGTTGCGGGGCGCCGGTAGCCCACCCTCAGCGCCAGAGCGACCGCGCATATCACCGTGGCCGGCAGGTAGCCCGCATAGGGAACCGCAGCAGCATAGGCGATGAACCACCCTGCATATTCCAGCGAGGCGATCCAGAGCAGGACCTCCTGCCAGCGTCCTTCGATCCGTTCGGACAGCGCCGAGCCAAGCAGGTGAAATGCGGCAAAAGCAGCCATGCCACCAAGAGACACCGCTGGCCAGAACCGAGGTTGAGCAAAAAGCGCGCTGCCTTTACGCCAGACGGTCTGCTCGAAGATTTGCGACAGGAGCAGGAGAGCGCCGACCAGCACAATCCAGGCAAAGACGATATCCCCCGGTCTTCGGTAGCGTTTGAACAAGGCTTGAAGCGTTTTGACCCGCGACATTGGTCGCCCCCTTGCTAGAGCTGCGCAGGCCCGGCGATCGACGCCGCCGAGCCTGCGAGATCCGTTAGTTGCTCAACATACCGTCGATCCGGGCCATGGTCTCGATATCGGCCTTGATCTGAGTGGCCACCTCAGCGGCGGGCTGCCAATAGACCGCCGCACCGGTTTCTGCGGCCAGCGCCTGGGCGCGCTCCGACATCACCGTCTGCTCCGCGACAGCGATGATCTTATCGCGCACATCCTGCGGCGTGTCCTTGTGCACAAAGAGCCCGTTCCACAGCGAGACATTCAGATCCGGCGCCAGCTCTGCGACGGTGGGCGCATCCGGTGTCAGCGGGATCCGCTCGGCGCCGATGGAGGCAAGCACCTTTACACTGTCGAGGCATGGCAGGATCAGCTGAAGCGTGGTGTTGATCACATCCACATCCCCGGAGGCCAGCGTGTTGCAGTCCAGGGCGTCAAAGGCAGCGTCGGAGGCGTAGGAGAACCCCATCTCCTTGGCCAGACCCAATGTGACCTGCGTCGGCACCAGAGGAGCGCCAAAATGGCCAAGCACCACATCGTTTTCCGCCGCATGGGCGGCCAGCCCGGCCATATCATCATAGGGCGCATTCGCCCCGGCAGCGATTACGAAAGGGTAGGTCAGGAAATTGCCCAGCGGTACAAATGGATCCGGGCTCAGCTCCGGGATGCCGATCTGCGGGCCGACCACGGGAATGGCGATGATGAAGGATCCGACCGTATAGCCGTCAGCAGGCGCAGTGGCGACCTCGACCGCACCGGGAAACGGGCCGCCGCCGCCACCGGGTTTGTTCACAACCGCAGTGGGCACATCATAGGCGGCCGAGAAATCCTCCGCGATCATACGGGTCAGGACGTCCTCCAGGTCGCCGGGCGGCCATGGCACCACAAATTCAACGGGTTTCTCCGGGTATTCGGCATATGCCGCACCGGCAGCAGCCATCATGGCCAAGGTAAGCGCAGTGGCAGAAATCTTGAACTTTGACATGTTTCCCTCCCTGTCATCGGTTCATATATCGAACCGATGTTACGTAAAAAAGGTTGCCTTGCTAAACATCATGTGTCAAATTTTTTCTGAATTCGCTTGAAGGGTGACCGAAGGCATGTCCTCTGCAACCAAAACGCTGGCGCTCTTGTCGCACTTCTCTACCGACCGGCCTGAGATCGGGCTGTCGCAACTGTGCCGGATCGCGGGACGGGACAAGGCGACCACCTACCGCCACCTCCAGGCCCTTGAAACCGCTGGATTTGTCGAACAGAATCCAGTGACAAAACACTATCGCCTGGGGCCTGCTATCCTGCAGCTGGCACAGGTGCGGGAGGCCACCGTCCCCCGTGAGATGGGCGCTCAGCTGGCGCTGGCGCAGCTGGCCGAGGTCACCGGCGAGACCGCGCATGTGTCAGTGCTCTCAGGAACGACGCTCTACGCGCTGGCGTCCTGCGAATCCCCCCGGCACGGCACGAGGGCGATTATCGACATCACGACCTTTCCGCTTCATGCGACGGCGTCGGGGCTATGCGCGCTGGCCTTTGGCCCGGAGGCCCTGATGACCTCTGCCCTTGCCCGGCTGGATCGGTTCACGCCCCATACCGCAACAACAGCTGAGGCGCTGCACGAATTGGTCGCGGCGGCACGCACCAGCGGATTTGCCTGCTCAGACCGGAGTTTCGAAGCGGAGATCCATAGCCTGTCTGCGCCCCTCTACGATCAGACCGGGCTGTTTGTCGGAGCGGTATCGGTGGCCAGCGTGGCCGCACGGGTCACACCGGAACAGCAGCGGCTGATCAAGACAGAACTGACATCCGCCAGCCGCGAGATCACCCGCAATTGGGGCGGCGCGGTTCCCGCAGCGGTGCAGGCTGCCTGGGCAACCGCGCTAGAGCCGTCCCCGTCACACATACATGTATCGGATATCGCATCATGAAAGATTCTAACTTTCTCAAGGAACAGAACGGTCGGCTGATGTGGCATCCGATGACCTCGCCGCAGGATAGCATCAACCAGCCCCCGAAGATCATCACCGAGGCCGAAGGCGTGTCGATCACGGATATCGACGGCCATCGGGTCATTGATGGGGTGGGCGGCCTGTGGAATGTGAACCTGGGCTATTCCTGCCAGCCGGTAAAGGACGCCATGGCCGCGCAGCTGGATAAACTGCCCTATTATTCGACCTTTCGCGGCACCTCCAACGATGCGGCGATCGAGCTGTCCTATGAGCTGAGCCGGTTCTTTGCCCCTGACGGGCTAAGCCGAGCCTTTTTCACCTCCGGCGGTTCCGATTCCGTCGAGACCGCGCTCCGGCTGGCACGGCAATATCACAAACTGCGCGGCGATGCGGGCCGCACCAAGTTCCTCAGCCTCAAGAAAGGCTATCACGGCACCCATATCGGAGGGGCCTCGGTCAACGGAAACGCCAATTTCCGTACGGCCTATGAACCCTTGCTGCCGGGCTGTTTTCATATCCCCGCGCCCTATACATATCGCAACCCATTCAATGAGAGCGACCCCGAGCGTCTTGCCCAGCTCTGCGTCGCGGCTTTGGAAGATGAAATCGCGTTTCAGGGGGCCAATACGATCGCTGCGATGATCATGGAGCCCATTCTGGGCGCCGGAGGCGTCATCCCGCCCCATAAGTCATTTGCCCCGATGGTTCAGGAGATCTGCAATCGCCATGGTATCCTGCTGATCACCGATGAGGTGATCACCGCCTATGGCCGCACCGGCGCCTGGTCCGGCGCCCGGCTCTGGGGCATTCAGCCCGACATGATGTGCACCGCGAAGGCCATCACCAACGGGTTCTTCCCCTTTGGCGCGGTTATGCTGGGGGATCGGATGATCGAGGTGTTCGAGGATAACCCGGACGCCAAGATCGGCCACGGCTACACCTATTCCGGCCATCCGGTCGGCGCCGCCGCAGCGCTGGCCTGCCTGGCGGAAATGCAGCGGCTGAAGGTGACGGAGACCGCCGCTGCCCGCGGCACCCAGCTCTACGAGGGCTGTCTGGCGCTGAAGGAGCGTTACGAGATTGTCGGGGATGTGCGTGGCGGGCATGGGTTGATGACGGCCATTGAACTGGTGAGTGATCGCCAGACACGAGCGCCACTTGACGGGCGCAGGGCCTTGGCCGTCCAGGAGGCCTGCTATGAGGCCGGTGCCCTGGTTCGGGTTTCGGGCGCAAATGTCATTCTTTCGCCGCCGCTGATCCTGAGTGAGGGAGAGGCCAGCAGCCTGCTTGAGGCTTTGCGCATTGGCCTGGAGGCCGCTTGACCGGGTGACGCTGTCGCCCGTGAATGCCCCCGGGCTGCTCCCAGCGGTATTGCCGGTCTTTATCTGCGGTCGATTGCAGATATCCTGCGGGTGAGGAGCGCCGAACCTGTTCCGGCATACTGCTGCATTCTGCCTGCGGAGTGCCCGATTAGAGAAATTTTCAGTATTATTGGCTTAATTTGGTCTTGGTCCCCTTACCGACGCGCCTGCGGATGCTGCCATGCAAAAGTACAACCAGAGGCGGCAAGTCAGCGCGTAGAGATAATTATTTGAGAGATTGAACAGTGGCACATACTTATCAAGAGACCCAGGATCCTTCGTCGCAGCATATATCGCCCCAAAACAAACAGATCGCACAATGGAACCAGCAAAAGGAAGCACGCCGCAGCGCTTTCTCTCAAGGAATGAAGCTACGCCCTCAGACCAATGTTCTTCTCAGCGCCGGTATTTTCGGCAAGGCGGAGAAAACGGATCAGATTGGGCTGGTCGACCTGAAATCCATTACCCACTTCGACGCTGGCACTATCTATATTCTAAACAGTAATGACATTATTCAGGCCGGTATGAATAAATATGCGGCCATGTTTGCCAATCAGCCGCGTGCACATGTGTGTATCTGGGATTTCGACAACCATCATCAGATTACCGAATCCGTGAACTTTGCGCTTCTGTCGGACTTTTACGTCCCATGCCATCCGCATAACAATGAGACCTATGCCCAGATGACGGCGGCGATGAGCGCACCGATCAGTGCTGCGGTCATCCAATGGACCCGGTCCTTTTTGACAGAGCACCGTGGTCGCCTTCTGGCCTCTGTTCGGGATCCGGAACCTCTCGGGCGTCATATCGTCTATCCCCAATTCCCTGAACGCAACGCGATGCTGGAAGGGTTGAACACGCATTTCAAACATGTCGGGCCCGCAACACGGCTGTATCATAATCGAACCGAGCTGGACCGACTGGATGAATGGGCAGCCCATATGAGCCATTGGATCATTCCAACGCGCGACGATCTGCCGATCCGGGTATTTGATGCGCTGATCACCGGCGGTATTCCAATCCTGCCAGCCAGCCTCAGGGAACTACCTGCGCTGGCGCCGCTGCAGGAGCATCTGTTCTATTTTGAGCCGAGTGATCTGGAGAACCCTAGAGCCATAGCAGAGGCGGCCAACGATCATTTCCGGACACAGGGCGAGGCGGGTTTGATCGCCCGTCATGAGCTGGCCATGGAAACCAGCCATGTGGACAGGCGCGTTCAGGAGATCCTGACGCAGATCTATCACCACCTTAGTCGGGCCAATTGATCGCCACCCGGGCGCCCCTTTCGCTGACGGAACGGGCAACCGCGTCCAGGCTGCGCATGACATCTTCTGCCGCGCTGAGTGATGAGGCATTCTCGCGCCGCCCGCCGATCATATCGACAAAGGCACGCAGCTCGCGGGTGAGCGGTGGCTCCTGCCCATAGGCGAGCGGTGTACTGGTGCCCTCTCGCGTTAGTACAACCTTCTCCTCAGCCTTGTCATCGAAGATCAGCGTCGCGTCGCGGCCCTTGGCGATGATGCGAAAGGCTGGCGTCGATGCTCGCCAGCTGGCCTCCAGAGTGAACTTTCTTCCCTGATAGGAGAGCTCGGCCCTGACATGCTGCGGACGATTGCCACCGTGCAAACTATTCGCCCTGGCATGGTCTGCCGGGCTTGTGAAAATCTGCCGGGCCAAAGAGAGAGGATGCGGTAACCAGTCCCAGATCACTGATGTGTCGTCGCGTGGTTTGTTGTTGGCGCAGTAGGCTGAAGCCGATTGGACCGGTCCAATCTGCGACAGGGTTGCACAAAAGACTTCGGCGGCTGGATTGAACCGATGCAGGTGCCCGGCAAAGACCGGGCAGTTCGCTGCATCAGCGGCGGCCTTCAGCTCAACAAAGTCCGCAAGGCAGGTAGCAAGAGGTTTTTCGACGAAACACGGCACACCGGCTGCCACAAAAGGCAGCGCCGACGTGACGTGATCCATGCTTCTGTTGGCGATGACAACGCCATCTACAGGTGGGCCGGGATCGGTAATTGGCAGCCAGTTCACGTCGGGCAGACTATCCAGTGTCATGCCAATCGTGCGGGCCCAAGCGCCTCGCCCGATCAAACCCAAGGTTGTCATGAGGCCTTAACCGGCCAGTTTCACTGCGGTCTCAGGTTCATAGTCGATGTAGCTGTGCTCATGCCGCGCCCAGTCGATGAATCTGCTCAGACCATCCTCTACATCAACTTCGGACGTATACCCAAAGGCCTCGTAGGCCTTGGTGATATCCGGGCAACGCCGGTTGGGTTCACCCGCCGGATATGTGTCCGGATAATCGATCGTGGTGAAGGTCGCGCCCGGTACCAGCCTTGGATACATTGCCGCAAGCTGGTTCATCGAGATTTCATTGTCGGGGTTGCCGATATTGTAGGCCTCTCCCCGTTTGCCCTCAAGAAGCGTCATCAGGAAACCGTAGATCGCATCAGTGATGTAGCAGAACGTACGTGTTTGCAGCCCCGTGCCATGCACTGGAATCGTGCGGCCGTTCAGCGCCTGATAGGTGAACATCGGGATCACGCGGCGATCATTGTGGCCCATGCCCGGGCCAAAGACGTTGAACGGGCGAACGATCTTTGTCGGAACGCCATGATGCTCATTGTAGATGGTACAGAGTGTTTCACCGAGGCGTTTGGATTCATCGTAGCAGGCACGCGGACCAACGGTCGAGACGTTGCCGTGGTAGTCTTCCTTGATCGGAACCGCTCGGGGATCAGGATCACCGTAGATTTCCGAGGAACTGAAGAACAAGAAACCTTCGAGGTTCTTGTTGCGAGACGCGAGATCCAGCAGGTTACGGGTGCCATGAACCGCGCTTTCGATCGTCTCCAGTGGATAGCGCATGTAGTAGACTGGCGACGCGATGCCCGCGCCATGAATGATAAAGTCGATGTCTTCGCGCACCGGCAGCGGATGGGTCACATCGGCCCAGACCTGCGTGATGCTGGGGTCGCGTTCAATGCTCTCATCCAGGTTCTTGGTCCCGGTGATATAGTTGTCCACCGAAATGACCTGGCAGGGCTGGCTCAGAACATCGCAGTTCAGCTTCTGAAACACCTTTAGAAAATGTTTCCCCAAGAAGCCGGCACCGCCTGCAAGCAGGACGGTCTTTCCTGAGAACCGATGGGCATGAGCACCAAGGCGTTCGACAATTCTTTGAATTTCTTCAGACATTTTGGTCCCCATTCTAATAATCAGGAGGCTGTGAGTTCAACAAGCGGAATAGGCATGTAGTAATCGTAGGCGTTACCCGTCTTTCTCCGAATGTCGTCGATATATTCATAGGCAAAGACCACCAGCACCTGAGGCTGGTAGCTCTCAAGTTCCGACGCAGCCACAACCGGAATATGCGCTCCGGGCGAAGTGCGCCCCTGCTTCAGCGGGCTGTCATCGATGGTGAAGGGCAGCAATTCGCTATCGATGCCGCCAAAATTGGTAATGGTCGATAGCCGTGCGGGAGCGCCATAGCCGGCCACCTTTATCCCCTCTTGCTGCCAACGTCTGAGCCCCGATACCAGCTTGTCGGTCAAGGCCCGGCAGCGTTGACCGAAATCGGTCAAGGCATCGGAATTCAGGACCTCGAGCTCGGTCGCGATCAGGTCCTCAAGGTCTGGCGCTTCGATGCCCACGGTGTCACGCATCAGGGTAAAGCGCAGCGAACCGCCATGCTGCTCAACCGGCTCGACGCCGGCAATCACCATGCCATGTTTGCCAAACAGCGCCTTCATCGAAGAGATCGAGTAGTAGAAAATCCGGTCGAGATAGAACCGCTCGAACTGCACCTGAGTGACCATGTTGAGGATATACTCCACCTCGATCACCAGCTTCCCGGTCTCGGCAAGTAGGATGTCTGCTGCCCTGATGAACTGATCCGGCGCATCAAGATGAGTAAACACACTGCTGGCGACGATCACATCGGCGGGTCCGTGGCGATCCAGGATCTGTTTCGCCGAGGTTTCCTCAAAAAAGGCACAGAGCGTCTCCAGCCCCTCGTCATTTGCGATCTTGGACACGTTCACCGAAGGTTCGACGCCTAGCGCGCGAACGCCAAGCCTCTTCAACGGCCGCAACAAAACACCATCGTTTGATCCGACATCAACAACGAAATCGGCATCCTTCAGGGTCGCCGCAAGGTCTTCGAAATGGCGAACCAGCCCGCCATTGACCGAACTCAGATAGTAATAATCCTCGAACATGATGGTACGTGGCACCATCTCGCCAAGCTGAACATTCTTGCAGGTCTCGCAAAAGAAGACCTCCAGCGGGAAATATCTCTCGCTATCGAACTCATCCGGTTTTGGGTATTTGTTGGCCAGCGGCTGGCGCCCCAGATCCAGGAATTTGTTGAGACGCGCACCCTGGCACAGAGAACAACACATAGACATTGGCAATCCTTGACCACTTGCTTCGTAAGCCTCCTTGGCCCTGCATTTCGCAGGCCGCGGCGGCAGCGCAACTTGGTAGAATGTCTAACGATTCAATTATAATAAAAGGTAAAAGATACAGTCAGAGCACTGACTGCTCTGGATATCTCTGCCGAAAACAGCCGACCCAGGCGACCTGAAACGCCGTATTTTTTTAGATTCGCTTTGCTTTTCGGTTTTGTTTTTGCGTTTTCGTGAAGCTTTTACAGCTGATGATCCCAACGCGACTGTGCCTGCATTTGGCGGGGTTCTGTGCGCTGTTTGTGTTTGGATTTTGGTAAGCGTCCGGCCTCGCTGCTCTGACGGTTCATAGCATGTGTTGATAGTGTCCACCAACGATGGTGGACGTCTTGAGTGCAGATACGGCGGGTAAGAACGGTCGGAAGAAGCGTTTCTGGTCGGATGAGGAGGAGGTGTCGATCTGCACGCCAGGGGGATCGGTAGCGCAGGTCGTGCGGCTTTACGCGATGAACACCAATCTGATCCACAAGTGGTTGCGTGACGCTAAATTTGCGCCGGATCTGCAGGGCGTCGAAGATCAGGCCGCCCCATCACCTTGCTTTCTTCCAGTTGAGATCGTCGACAGGCCTGTTGCCGAAGAACCCCCGACGCTTACGTCCAATGGCACCCCCGGCGACAGCATGATTGAGATCGACATCGCAGGTGGTCATCAATTGAGGATTGATCCAAAGCCTTGGCGCGTCTCATTCGAGGCGTTTGTGCATGATCCCTGTCCCGGCAAGCACTAAAGCGGGACCCGTTTGCAGGGCATCTGTTTGTCTTTCGTGGGCCGCGCGGTGATCTGATCAAGATCATCTGGTGGGATGGCCAGGGCGCATGCCTGTTCAGCAAGCGGCTTGAGAAGGGTCGGTTCGTCTCGCCATCGGTGAAAGAGGGCAAAATCACCGTGATCGAGAAGCTGCGGCATCAGTTGGCGGGCCATTGAGCGCGGACATCCCGGTCCGGGCCTACTAGCGCATGTGTTGGTCAATAAATACGTGGGTCACCTGCCGCTGTACCGCCTGAGCGGCATCTTCGAGCCCGACGGGATCGACATTGATCGCTCGACGCTGGCGGATTGGATCGGCAAGTCCACGGCTCTTTTAGAACCACTGGCGGATGCTATTGGGCGGCATGTGTCGGCCGGTCAGGCCATCTTCGCTGATGATACGCCAGTAAAGGTGCTGGCACCCGGCACGAGCGAAACAACGACAGCACGCATTTGGGCCTATGGTTGGGATGAGCGGCCTTGTGGTAGTCGCGTTCCACCTGTCAGTCGGTATCAGTTCTCGCCAGACCGCAAAGGGCAACATCTCAAGGATCATCTGGCATAGTATCAAGGCTGGATGCATGCTGATGGATACGCCGGTTTCCAAGACCATTGCCGATCCGGCATGACCTGACCCACGAGGGTCACTCATTCATAACGAGAGTCTGCGGGTTCGATTGTGGTAGTCGTCGGCCTCGGGCTTGGCAAGCGCGGAGCCCTCAAATTGCTCAAGCGGCTGCCGCGCGTGCCTTGGTGTTATGTTCCCAACTGGAGAGTGCGGCTGAGACAAGCGCCCGGGTCGCCATCGAAACGTGACGGGTAGATTCTGGGTTGCTCTTATGATTGTAACTTTTGCATGTTGAAGGGTAAGGCGTGAGGCTTCTGGTCGCTTTTAGAATTTGCTGGATTTTCCATCAGAACCGACGGCTGACGAGTGGAAAAATCGGGGATCGTGGGCGTAAAATATCAAATATATAGGTAGCTTAGGCTTCATGACCGATACCATAAAGCATCCCGATGCCCGAAACCAACTTCAGATTGGAGACCATTTCTATGATCCCGTCTCCAATGAACTCTTAGACCCGTCTGGAAACACGGTACCGTTGCGGCCTCAGTCTGGCCAGGTCTTATCAGTATTGGCCAAACAATCGGGTACAGTGATTACGAAATCTGAACTGTTTGCTGCCGTCTGGCCGAATACGAGTGTGACGGATGACAGCCTTACACAATGCATCTCGGAAATTCGCAAATCGCTGGGGGATAGTGATCGCAAGTTGCTTCGCACCATTCCAAAACAAGGATACCTGCTGGATAGTCGATCCGTTGTTGCCGCCAGCACTGCACAGAAAACTCTGCCTCACCATATCAGCGCTGACCTGATAGAATGGGAGGCGACACGCCAGCGTACTGTGGTGATCATATGTCGACCTGCGGGAGGGCCTGACGAAACCCCGCTGCATGAAGCGGTACAATCGGTGGTACGGCTGCACCGGCCCACCGGGGCAAAAGCAATTGATGGAAACAGTGCAACTCTGACCTTTGCAACCCCAATCGAAGCAGTTCGATGCAGCAGGGCCTTGATCAGGAGTGCACGTGCGTTGGGAATTGGCGTTCTTCGCACCGCCCTCGATACTCTTGAAAGAAGCCGGATAGCAGCCTTGTCAAAATTGCTGCTAGAAACGAGCGATGAGTGGGAATACGCCACCGTCGAGGTGAGGGATCAGCTACACTTCAGTCTAGAATGCGAATTCGAGGATCTGGGAGATCAGCATCAGCTGGCTGAGGTCAATGGTATTCGCTTGTATCGTGTGCACCGATACGGATCGACATACTATCCTGCTGCGCGCACCAATCTGGACGATGTATTGCCAACGGTGGCTGTCCTACCGTTTACAACACGCGATCGCAGCGCTCATGATCCTGTTCTGGCCAATGTGCTGGTTGACGACATCATATCGGCATTATCCCAATCAACCGACCTCAACGTAATTTCACGCCTTTCAACTTTCGGAATCCGAACCGAAAACATGACGTTGGAGCTTTGTAAAAAGACGTTCAACGCAGAATTTTTAGTGTCCGGCGTCTGCGACGACGATGGCTCACGGGTGATCGTAACTCTTGAATTGATCGATGTTTCATCCGGCAAGATTTTGTGGTCAGAGCGGATCTTGAAGCCGTTAGAAAGTTGGATCAACAATCTCGGTGTTATCGATGAGATTGTGATGAGCATTCGCAAAGCGATCAGCCTCAATGAAGTACGAAAATCACGATTGCAGCCGATCACATCGTTGAAAAATTCGACGCTTCTGCTGGGTGCGGTGGCTCTCATGCATCGGTTATCCAAGTCCGATTTCCAAGCGGCGCGAGTGATGCTGGATGAGTTGATGGACCGAACTCCGGATCACCCATTGGTTTTGTCTTGGGTGGCCCGCTGGTATGTTCTTCAGGTGCAGCAAGGATGGACAGAAACTCCCGAAAACGATGGTCAGAGTGCGCTACAGTATACGTCGCGTGCGCTCGAAATTGATCCGGAATGCGCATTGGGGCTGATTAGTGAAGGTGCTGTTTTGGTCAACCTCTTTAGAGATTTGGAGCTTGCACAAGATCGATACGATACAGCGCTGGAAGTGAACCCGAACGATGCAAACGGACGCCTGCTGCGGGGTACACTCTATGCGTTTCAAGGACAGGGAGATCTGGCGGTCAGCGACACCGAACTGGCCATGCATCTTGCCCCACTCGACCCGCACCGCTTTATGTTCCTGGCGCTTTCTGCCGGGGCGAGCCTCGCCGCTGATAATTTGCCCCGTACCATTGAACTGGCGGACGCTTCGCTTCGACTGAACCGGTCACATGCCTCTACCTTGCGGATTAAAGCTGTAGCACAATTGCGCTTGGGACGTGAGAGCGACGCACGTAAAACTACCAGGGAACTGCTGAGAGTGCAGCCTAATCTGACTGTCGACGGGTGGCTCAGGCGGTCTCCCAGTTCCTCTTATCAAGTCGGTCTACGTTTTGCTGAAACACTGAAGGACCTCGGGATTCCCGAAAGCTAGGCACAATCTCCAGCAGATCTGCCGTTCTGACGGCACCATGGCGCGATGAAAGGGCGTACAACTTTATTTTGTTTCATTTTTCCAGGAACACCCTAAGGTGGTGGCTACTGCGCCTTGGCGCACAGGGGTCGCATCGGTCGCCAGTGTTGGTTTCCGGTAATTTTTGACGCAGCAGGGGGTGTGAACGTCGGTCAGTGTGAGAACGGCAGGGTACGCGCAGCCAATAGAGTGGCGTCATTTAAGCATACTTCTTCATACGAGCCTTGCCCCAATCAATTTAAGGCCGTGACATATCATCTGATCTCTTCCTGATCGGGTATTTATCACTAGCACCCTATGATTTATCAAAGGAAAGTTGAATTGCCCTTCAATGCCAAAGGTTCGCCCGAGAATAGTTTTAACAGCTTCAATAGTTTTAATAGCTTTAATAGCTTTAATAGCTTTGGAACCTCTGGGAGCACGGTCGCAGCTGAGGCTTTGTTGACGACGCGCGATGGTATTGTCGGTGCGCCCTTAGATCTGAACCCCCACATTACTCCGGGTAGTCCCCATGATCCGCGCAATCTGGCGCGGTTGTCGGCAGATGTCCGGGCCAGCCTATACTTGTCCGAACTAGGATCGCGGGTTGCATTTTCGGATGCCATGGATGAGACGGCTATCGCCAACCTTTGGCGGCGGGATACTCGGCCAGCGGGTCGTTCGCCTCAAGCAGATAGCCTCCTGGTCCAAATCACAGCCCCGACGATTGATCAGTTCAAGGAACAGATGGCCTATCTCACAGCCTATGCTGACCTGCGCGGCGATCGGGCTGCGGAGATCCTTTCGCAGACCAGCGCAATTACGCCTTTTTTGGCGTCGATTTCCTTTATGGATCCCGCAAGAACCCCATTTACGCTGGAACTGATGTCTGCAGCACTAGGGTTCACCAACTATTGTGGCATGCGTTTGAAATACAGTATTTCCGCCAAACGCCCGATAGAGTTTTCGCCACAGGTTCAACCAATAATCCCAACGCCCACTCACGGCTCTTTGCCGAGTGGCCATGCCACGGAATCCTTCGTGACTGCGCGCCTCCTATGGAAACTGCTGCGGGCCTCCAACTCGGAGCAATATCACGAAGACGGCGTCTGGGGCGAAATGTTCATGCGTTTGGCATCCCGGATTGCCACGAACCGAACTGTCGCAGGCGTTCACTTTCCAGTTGATAGTGCCGCAGGGGCAATGCTGGGGCTCACGTTAGCGGACTATCTGCACGCGGTATGTGACCCAGAGGCAAATGAGCTGACAAGTGCCTGTTTCAATGGCCCCGCGTTCAATGCTGCGGAGGACTTTGATTGGCACGCGCTGTATCTGGCACGCGAAGATCGCCAAACGAAAAAGGCGGGCAAAAAACGCAACCCTTGGGCCACCAGCGAGCGTCACCCGACGACACCGGACATGGCTTCTCCGGTTCTGACATGGCTGTGGAAGAAGGCGCAGGCCGAGTGGCAGGACTTTACCTTATAACTCCAATGCCTTGCCGAAAAAGGAGCAATAATCATGCCATTGCATTGGGAAACATTTCATTCGCAGGATCTGCTGTCTGACGTTGCTGACTATCGATTGTCACGTCCACTTATTCACGTTACATCAGCGGCGTCTCAACCTTGGTGGTCCGCCCTTGTTGAGTTGCAAGATATTAGTATCCGCGAGTTTGAAGAGCGTGCGCAAAGCCGGTTCCCGGACGACCTGGTCATCCCAGCTGATTATGATGCAGATGATCGTGATACGGTCGAAGAAACGCAATTCGTTTCAATTTTTGCCCGCAAACCGCTGTTAGATGCGTTCAACCGTCACGCCGCCGATTATTCAGTGATAGGATTGACGTTGGGAACAACTGTTACGGACTCTGATCTGTCTGACGTTGATACAAATGATGACGACAGCAATCGTCGTAAGATCATTGAGGTGCCCGAAGGAACGGTCATCACAGCCGTCATCGACGATGCGATTGCCTTCGCCCATAACCTGTTTCGAGATGGCCTGGTGTCGTCGCGGGTGGAGTTTGCAACAATCCTGTCAGCGTCTCCTGAACAGCTCTCTCGGGTGGGGGCGTCGGGACGCAGCTATAGTAAAGCCCAAATCGACGCCCTCTTGCAGGAATTTACGACCAACGGCTTGTTGGATGAGCCTGCATTTTATGCAGCGGTTGGTTTGATAAATGCGCTTAGCAAAGCACTCTCCGCCGTCGCCTTGCGTCGTTCGCATGGCACGCATGTGATGGCGCTGGCCGCTGGATATTCGATGAGCAATGCCCCGAGTAACCGGCCAATTATCTGCGCGTTGTTGCCCTCCCGGGTTACTGAGGATTCTACCGGACAGAATACGCTGCCCAGCTTTAAACTAGCGCTCAAGCGCCTGTGCAATCAGGCGGCGCGGTTCCGGCTGCCTGACAAAAGTAAACCTCCTGTCATATTCAATTTCAGCTATGGGAATTTCGCGGGGCCTCACGATGGAACCAGCGGTATTGACCGTGTGATTGACCGGTATTTCGGGCCACAAGCAAAGAAGCCCGATGCAAATCAAACACGCCAGATTGTGCTACCGGCGGGTAATGGTAACCTTAGTCGTATTCATGCAGACCTGAATCTTCAGAATGCGAAAAGCAAATCCAAGGACCCATCGTGGAAACTGGATTTTGTTGCTCAGCCGGATGACCGAACGTCAAGCCATCTCCAGATGTGGATGCCATACCACGCAACCAATCCGCCGCCCCGGCTTGTGGGGGTCCGTGTCACGGTTCCATCTGGCCCTGCGAGCAAGACAGTTTATGTATCCGGCAATACCGGGCAGCGACTGGTTGACGAGCAGGGCCAGGAGGTCGCACGCCTGACGTATCGGTTCGACGGGGGGCATACACGTCGCGGGGTGATAACCTTCAGTATCAATCCTACTGCGCATCAATCTGCTATCGACTTAGCCCGAGCTGGCCGTTGGCGGGTCGATATTATGTCCTGCGATATGAACAGCAGTGACGACGTTCAAATCTGGATAGAGCGTGACGAAACCTTGCCCGGTTTTCTGCCCGGTGGTCGGCAAGGGTATTTTAACAACGCTGACTATGTCTATTATAATGCACTCGGCGCGCCCCTTCCGGTGGATCCGGCGGGAACAACCAGCCCAATCCGGCGCGCCGGCACGTTGAACGGTTATGCCTGCGGGAAAACACCGATGGTGGTTGCCGGCTTCACCCAGAGTAATCGCTTGCTGTCAGACTATTCCGCTGCAGGGCCGATTACCCCTTCTCGGGGGAAGAAAAAGGTAAACCGACTGGGACCGGATGCGGCGGCACTTGCGGATGACAGTCCGGTCTTGACCGGCGTATTGAGCGCGGGATCCAACAGCGGCAGCTTGACCCGCATGGGCGGCACCAGTGTCGCCGCACCCAGGGTTGCGCGCCTCGCGGTTCAAATGACCTCCGAAGGGGTTGAGACTGACCGCAAATGGCTGCGCTCCTTGGCGGAGGCCGAAGATCCCAACAATAAGGCTGCCATAACCCGAACAGGTGGCGGCCAAGTTGATATTTCAGTGGATTTTGGTTGGCCTGAAAGAGGTTGAGCAACATTGCCCTGGTAGGGGCAATGTTCACGAGCTTCTGGTCAGTTTGCGATCATAGTTTTTAGCTTGATCATCAGGGACTTCGCGCTTTCCTTATCAATACCTACAAGGGTAGAAAATTCGTCCGTTTCTGTCTGTGAAATCATATGATTCAGACAGTTAGCCAAAGCCATGCACTCTGTTGCCGTCAACGTGTTTGGAGATTTGTCAGGCATTGCGCTTTCCTCATTAAATCTGCCGCCCTCCTCAAATCGGAGAGGCGGCATGGATTTAGGACTGAACTCAACTTAGGTTGTCGTAGTAGGTCTTGCCGGTCAATGGACGAAACGCGGTGCCGCAGTCGTTGGCATTATCATTTGTGATGATGACCGTGCCGGTGGGCGTATGCCAGTATGCATAGCGACTGTTGGCCAAGGGCTTGGACTCCGTCGGAGCGTTCATAATCCCCAGAAGGAATGTCGCGAATTCATCCGCATTGGCAATCGTCGGATCGGGGAATGCCAAGCCATCGATTACCTTTCCATGTACGAATTCGGCTGAGTGCTTCGTGTATGCGTGGCCATGGGCAATGGCGGCAGAATATTCGGTATTATTGGTTGCTGTGCATGCAGCATGCGCAAAGGCAGGCAAGGCAACCAACAGCACGAGGGTGGCAGCAAGTCGTTTAAGAAGTGTCATATCTAAATTCCTTATTCGCCATAGATTTGAGGGAGATCGCCATGCGGCGAAGTGTTTCCCGGGGCCCAACAAGGCCCCGCAACAAGTCGTTATTGGCGGTGGACTGTGAATGTGCCGTCTGACTGATAGTCCACGTTGCAGGTGGAATAGCCCTGAGTGAAATCGCACAGAACAGCCCCTGCGACCGAAAACGAAATGGGTGATCCGACGGGGTGATTGCCTGTCTTTACGTAGAATTTCGGTTTTGGCGCGCAGAATATGTGACTGACTGGTGCGGGGGTGACGTAGCTGGACAAGACGACCTGCGTGTTTCTCACCTTGATCCCATTGCCGCAGTGGAGCTTCAAACCACCAGTGGGAGTGTAGCTTGGTATCTGGATACCAAAGTTCCCTTCAGGGATGCCTGACGCGTAGGTCGGCATGGATAAACCGAGCGACCCGACCGTCAACTGAGTATTATTGGGCACCTGCTTGGTCTGGTCTTTTGGCGTCAGAGCAATTGGCCATTTGGCAACAACGGACGTTTGAGAAGCGTTTTCATAAGGTTGCGGCTTCACAAGCATGGCGAGTTTAGCTTGATTGCTAAATGCGGCCACATAAGGTTGTCGTTCAAATTGAAACTGAAGCGTGGACCCAGATGATTTGTAGGGGAGGACTGCACCCGTAGCCAAGCTGGCCGATGACGACTGAAGTACACTTCCTGAACTCTGGTAATTTGCAGGGTGCTGAAACGCATAGAACTGCATTTTAGATTGAGACAGGTTCCTGATTACTATGGTCAGCGTGTACGGCATGAGTGCAGTCCATTCTACGGCCCAGCCTAAACTGCTCCGAAGTTCCACCAGGGACAAAGAAAGATCAGCTTAGGTCCGGCTGGTGATGTTCCAATCCCCATTAGCTGCCAGCTCCACGTCAATCACAGTGTAGCCCCCGGTGAAATCACACAGTGCCGAGGTTTTTGACGCAGCGGTGAAATCCATCACCGTGCCAGGCGTGTAGGTCCCTGTCGCAACGTAGTATTTCAGGATCGGCTCGCAATCGACGTGCGACTGTGGATTTGCCTGAACGAAGTTCGACAAGACGATCCCGCCGTTTACAGATACCGCGGAGCCGACGTTGTAGAAGGGCGGTGAAGAGAAGCTCGGTGTGTTGATCCGGAATGCGCCAGGCTGTACGCCGGCCTCGTTCGTCGGTGTCGATAGGCCAAGTGCGGGGCTTACGCTGGCGGTCGTGGAGTCATTGGCAGCGCCGCCACCAGCAGGCGCAAGATCGATCGCACGGCTCGCAGACGAATAGCCTGAGGACTGGCCAACGGCCGGCGCAGAATGGGCCTCCTGAATGCCCGCATAATACTGCAGATCAACCTGAAAGGTCAGGATTGAGCCAGACGAACCATAGTTGGCAAGGTTCTCTGCAAAGAGACTGTTCGAATATACTGTTGCACCGCCAGTATAGTTTGCCGGCTCTTGGAAAAAGAAGAAGCCCTGTGTTGCCGGCTCAAGATTTTTTACGTTAATTGTCAAAAGGGTAGACATAGTGAGTTCCTCGCTTTGATGATTGGCAGCAGGCCCTGTCTTTATGAACCTTGCCCAATCATCATCAGGTCGTTGAGGTCAGATGTCCTGAAACTGGTGCTGAAATTTTCTGAAATTTTCTGAAGGTCATCTCTCAGTATTGAATGTGAGCTACTCCCCAATCTTTGAACAGGATCTGACGTAATTTAAGCTAATCGTTGCGACCTGCCCCCACTTGTCCCTCGTTCATAGCGAGAGTCTTCGGGCTTGGTTTTGATAGTTGTCGGTTTCGGGCTGGGCAAGCGCGCCGGGCGCGGAGCCCTCAAGTTACTCAAGCGTCCGGCGCGCTTCGGACGGTGCTTTGTCCCCGAGCGATGAGTGCGGCCTGACCGTGTTGTAATCGTAACGCCAGAGCGCCAGCTTCAGCCGGGAATGTCTGGCTGCCATCGTTGACACATCCATTGGCGGTGCGCGAGTCGCCCGAGACTTGAATCGGATCGCCGAGTGGCGCGGGTACGGACCACAAAATCACACGTCTGAATGAACTTATGCCCCATGGCGCTACGCCGCTGACGCAGCGTAGCAGGCAGCATCGGAACCACACCAGAGCGCGTTCGCCGGACGGTCACCTTCCATAGTGTTTCCACACATCCAGTGCTACGAACGCCAGAAGCGCCCCTTGGGGCGCTATGTTGTTTGATTTATTTTTTTGTTTTGGTTGCGGGAGCGGGCTTTGCAAAGTCGGCCGTTTGAGGCAACCAGCTGAGATTTTATGCTGCTGCGCGGCCCGCCGTTCCAGCCGTTCTCTGCGGCTACGAGGTGTTGGACCTGGTGAATTCACACACAGCGGGACAAAACGGTCGCTGCTTTTCCAAAGTCGAACGTCAGCTTTGCTGGTGAACCTCAGCCTCATACTTCCGCCTGCTTTCGACGGAAAAACTCAATCCTAGTTCTCACGCCGATGTTTGGGTCGTTGTGCAGAATGGCTGCGACGCAATCCAGTTCTTGCTGCAAATCTGGATCATGCCGCAGAGCTATAAGTCCCTCGGCTGCACGTCTGCGAACCATCGCCGAACGATCTGAGGCACCGGCGCGTAGGAGATCCATGAGGTCTACCGCTACTGATAGTTCGCGTTCTCGAAAAACGTGCTCGGTTCGATACTCATCCATCGAACGGTCAGTCCAAATGCGAACCGTTTCGCCTGTAGGCCAGCGAGCCCTTTGTGAAAGAAGCATGTCGAGGGCCATTGTTCTAATATGCGGGAGCGGTGCTGTCGCAAATACATCGCTTATATGCTGATCTATCCGCTCGTTTCGGCAGAGTTCGCGGAATACTTCACCCAGACGTGGTTGTCGTGTCGTCCTGACATTCTCCAAAAGTTTTGCCGAAACATCTGGTCTGGATAGGGTTCTATGAACTGCTTCGGGTCCTTTACGGGACCAGCGCCCCCAGCTATTGAGATGTGGCAGTATTGCGGTTAGCGCGGGAATAATGACGTCCGCCGAAGTGCGCGGCATGACCCTTTCAACCGCATCATAGGCTGCTTGATTCACCTGAGGCACCCAATCGTTCAAGCGCCAAAACAGCCCATAGACATTGGCAGGCGTGGGCAGTGGGCCTTCCAGATTTCGGAGAGCTTCCTGTCTGATGCGGCCATCGCCATGAAACATGAATACAAAAGGAAGGTTGGGGGTATTTTGCACGGCCCAGAGCTCTTCGCGTGCGGCTTTACCAATATCGCCCCTGTCAGAAGACCATCGATAATGTAAATTCAGTTCTGCTCTGACTTGTCCTTCAATCTTGTTCAGATCACGAGGGTTATCGACTGAGCGCAAGATTCTTTCGCCCTGCTCCTGCATGCGAAAGTACTTTTCCAACGGATCATTGCTTTGCACGAAGCGTTTTTGACCAAAAAATAAATCGAATAATCTCTTTAGCATGAACCTCACCAATATTTTTTTAGCCACTGAACAGCTTGGTTCGTTTGTCGTCAGTTCACAAGAAAAAGGACATTCATGCATCACGCAGCATCAGGAACTTTGGGCTCGGAGCCGCCTTACGGCGGTGCGGCGATAGGGTTGCAGCGAAACTTCACCAAGACGCTTCTCCCAGACAACGCCAGGCAGCCCGGAGCGGTCATTGGCGGGGGCGTCATGTAAAAGATGCTGCAGCTGCAAAATATCCTGAAAAGCGGCCGTTGAACCGCCTTGGCGCGCTGCCTTCATTGCTGCAGTCAGCACCAGGGGTAGAGATGCGCAGGAAAGCGGGCTTTGCAAAGTCGGAGCTTCTTTCTTGCCCTGTCGCCACTCTGCTGCGTTGCAGCGAAGCAAAGCAGACCTTTCCGCACTATTACCCTCTAACGCAGAATACTTTGAAGTCTTTCGACCTACGGATGGACTTCAAATGCTATCCATAGACCGTTGGCGAAATGCCAAGGATGTGGAGGGTTGCGGTGGTCGGAGGACCAACTATGTCAATTCCTAACCTTCCCGCAATTCGCATGCGTCACGCTCCCTGGAACAAAGGGCGTATCATAGGCCAAAAACGTCCTTTGCGTCCCAAGCATGTCTGGGCAATTCGCGTTCGCCTTGAACTCTCCGATAGGGTGCGTGATCTGGCACTCTTCAACTTGGCAATAGACAGCAAACTCAGAGGATGTGATCTCGTCCGTTTGCGTGTTGTTGACGTTTACGCAGCAGGCCACGTGAAAGAGCGCGCGTCCATAACCCAAAGCAAAACCAGTCAACCGGTTCGGTTCGAAATTACCGAAGGAACGCGATCTTCGCTTCAGGCCTGGCTGAATATGCCAATAATGAAGAAATCGGAGTTTCTTTGGCCTGGAAGACTGCACGATCGGCCGCACATAGGTACACGCCAATACGCGCGACTGGTTCGGGATTGGGTGAAATCCATTGGCTTGGAGCCAAGCGCCTATGGAACACATTCGATGCGGCGTACCAAGGTGGCTCAGATTTATCGCAAAACCGGGAACCTTCGAGCGGTTCAGCTCCTTCTCGGCCATACCAAGATGGATAGCACAGTCCGCTACTTAGGGGTTGACCTGGAAGATGCCTTGTCAATTTCCGAGAGTGTCGAGATCTAGGACGCCAAGACGTTAAAAAACATACCCAAAGCCTTGCCTCTGACTTGTAGAGCCTTAGGCAAGGCTCCAGCGGGAGGAGAGGATACTGGCTCTCAAAGGCGATTTAAGCGGCTGGTGGTCCCGCCGGATCACTGCTGGACACAGGTTTGTATATCGCGTCAGCGGCAAAGGTAATGGACAGAGCCTGGAGATCGCCCAGCTGCGTCATAACTACTGTTCGATCAGGCTCTTCGCGACAATGCTCACAATCACGAAAGTATATGCTCCAAGGCTTTTGCCGCAGCTATTTGTCTGGCTTCAGCCGAGGGTCTGTGGAAACTCGCCTGGTTTCTCGACGATGAGGATGTTTCAGTCGATTTTGGGGAGGCAGCCGGATCCAGGAACACTTTAGCGTCTTATACGCCGGAGAGGGCTGAATCCGCGCTTGTGTGGCGTTTTCTGCGGTGCAGCTTGAGTTGAGCACCGCCCTTCAGGCCGGAATGGCAGTCAGAAGCCCGCGTACCCCGATCGGGGCTATCATTCGCTTGATCTTATCGGCGAGGACATGGAAGGCCATCTCGGTACGGACGTTCTTGGGCGTTCGCATACGGAAGTGCGTCGCCTCATCTCCACTCAATGGTGGTTACGATGGGCCGGAAACCCGCTCTTATCAAATCGCGCTACACTGTCCCATTGGCGCTGACGTCAGACAATGTCAGATTGGACGTTACCGTCTTTGCGGCCCGTGCCACCCGGTATGTCCTGCAGGTCGGCCTGGTGGCTCCGTGCATTGCACGAGTTGAACGAAAGCGGCATAGGCGAAGTCTATCACGCTGCGATGAGTATATCATCCCGGCGGCCTCCGAACGGAGTTCCCGCCAGCAATGATCCGGTTGATGAGACCCGCTACGGCTCGATGCGCCTCTATCTCGCCATCAGTAACAGCTGCGTTTTCATGCGTCTTTGCAGCGTCCCGCAGGATACCCACGATCTCGCGCTCGGGCAGGAGCTTGTGATCGTTCATCGCCAGCAGCAGTGCTTCGCAGATCGAGAGGGCAGCCATTCCCGAGAAGTCTTTCTCGCTGAGCATTTTATTGTATCCTTCCGGTGACGGTAAAACATCGCGCAGCAGAATGGCCTCGCTTGTCCCAACCATCTTCGCAGAAAAATGGTATGCTGGGCTAACCGAAAGCAGTCTGTGCGCGATTGCGTCTGGAGTTTCTTTCCAGCTTGAGAGGCCCCGTTGACAGATATCTTAGAAAGCCCGCTTACACGGAAGCTGCAAGTCTTCGTCGCATTGTCTGAAGATGAATTGGGCGTCTTGAAGCGTTTGCATCTGCGCCGCCGGTCCTTTTTGGCGGGGCGTGATCTCGTGCATCAGGGGCAGTCGGATCAGGCCGCTTATATTCTGGCCGCCGGCTGGGTATGTTCCTACAAGCTTCAGCCGGACGGAACCCGCCAGATCGTGGATTTCCAGATACCGGGGGACTTTATTGGATTGCGCAGCGTGCTGCTGCGCACGTCCGACCATAGCTTCGAGCCGGTCACGGATATTCAGGCGGCGGAAGTCTTCGCGGACGACCTTCTGGAAGCCTTCGAGAAGACGCCTCGCCTCGCGGCAGCAATTCTCTGGGCGGCATCACGGGACGAAGCCATGGTGGTCGAGCATCTCGTAGGAGTTGGCCGCCGCGCTGCGGATGCACGCATGGCGCATTTTCTGCTGGAATTGGGGGCAAGGCTGAAGCTGGTCGGAATGGGGAGCAAGAAAGGCTACGTCTGCCCTTTGACACAGTATCATCTTGCTGACGCGCTCGGCCTAAGCGCCGTCCATGTGAACCGCGTCTTGCGGCAGCTTCGCGAACGCGGCCTGCTGACATTTCGGGACGGCCGTGTAACGTTCGGCAATTATGACGGGCTGGTAGAGTTTTCGGGGTTCGATCCGGCGTATCTGGATCAGACCGGCCCGCTCTTGAAATGAAAAAGGCCGCCCCTCCCCCCGGAACAACCTGGGGCGGCCCGATCTTCATTTAAAGCAAAGGAGTATCACGAAAGCGCTTTTTTAGCCGCGTCCAGTTCCTTGTTCGTTTCGGCGTGGTTCTTTGCCGCGTGCGCCTTCTCGGCCGCCTGGTAGTGCTTCACAGCCCGGTCTTTTTTGGGGCCGGCGATTGCCTTGTCACAGGCTGCTTTGACCGAGGTCATCTTCTCGGCGGCATTGGTCTGTTCGGGTGTCATTGGATTGTCCTTTCTTGGACATTCCGAGAATAGGGCACGCACTGCAATGCAGTCCATTTGAGGAACCGCACGCATCCCGTGCTTCTCTGCTGCTCGGAAATGAGTGCCGCCGGAGATTCGGCAGGCACGCAGCCATGTACCCATCTTCTCTGCTCCGCAGCACTGATGCAGGTTAGCTTGGGGCGGGTCCGCATCTTCTGGCTGATGATCTTTGAACGAAGAGCTCAGAAGCCGATTCACATGCCGAGAAGTGCGTTAAAGATATCGCCCCAAGGTGAGGGTTCATCCCGCTGGCGTCAGGTGGTGGGGGTTTGCTGATGTGACAGCCGCAGCCACCGGCCGTTGTCCAGCAGATATGTGGACGCGCAGAGCGCCTCATAGATTGGCAAGCCTGACTTCTCGGCGAATACGCGGTAGGCGAGCACAGCAACGGCCCCTTGCCTGATTTGGCTGCGGTCTTTCATCTCCACGGTTCGCCAGCCCGTGTTTTTCTTCACATGCTCCAGGATCTGCCCGCCCTGAAGAATGCCCGGCGGATAGGGAAGTATCATCACTGCATTTTTTGCAGTCACGGTGCGGGCGCTGTCCGCGCCGCTGGTCCAGCACCGCTCCTCCAGATCCCATAGCACCGCATAGTCCTTACCATCACTGCGGTCGCCGTCCCGTGTTTTGCCTGACATCATTGGCCCGTCCCCGGAGTGCCTGTGAGTATTAACTGCAAAATCAGAAAGAGGATCGTCAGTACCGCCCAGATCAACCCAGACAAATTCGTCGGCCCGTTTTCTGCGGCGCCAGAAACAGCCATCAAGCGCTTGCGTTTGGGGAGAAGCCGGGTCAGTTTCCGCGCGAGCGTTCCGCTATCCTGCTTGAGTGCGGGCACGTCGCGGAATTGCGACAGCAGCATCTCCAGTCGCGAGCCTGCGACCTCTTTCTCCAACGCGGCAAGCGCGGCTGCCTCCTTCCAAGGTTCGAGCTCAAGCCGCGCGAGGGCCGATAGAACCGTAACTGCATTGCCATTCCGGTCCTCGCCAACGAAGGCTTGCAAAAAGCGGTCAAACTCAGGGCTGTGGGGTTGAAGAATGCCAGCGGCTGGCATCGGCATATCCTTCCTTTTTAGGTGTTCGGATCGGGAAGCGGCTGTTCCCGAAGAACCGGGCTGCCGCCTGCCGGGTAACACGCTTCGGATAACTCCGATCATACCCGCATTGCCCGACGCACGCGCTGACGCAGATCAGCCGGTCTCCAGTCCTCTGAAGTCTAGCCGAAGGTTTGGGTCCGGGTATGCCAGAGCGGTCAGGACCCCAGCGGCGCTAACATGGGTCAGCACGCACCGCCCGGTTCCGGGGTAATGTAGGAGGGCCGCAAAGTTTGGCTGCCTCTCGGCAACCGGGATGCTGCAGCCAAGGCAGCGCGGCAGACATGCACATATCGCGGAGACCGGTGATGGCCTTGCGATCAATCAGATCCACCGTGACTTTCCCGCAGCCTTTTACCTTGCCCGGATATCCGGACGAACTGCCTTCCGGCGAATACGAAGTGCTGGTCGAGGAGGAGCTTATCGAAGGGCTGAGTTTCACGGCTTACCGCAGAACGGCGATTTACCTGACCATCCACGGCAAGGGGCGTTTGCCGGGCCGGACAGAGTTGCGGCCAATTACCTGGACCGACCTGGAAGCAGCGCTCGGCCAAGACCCGAAACGCAACACTTGAAGATAGCGAGGCGGCGCTTTCCCCGCTGGAGGATTCACAATGTACACTCCCGAATGGCTTAAACCCGGCCTCTACGGCGCCGTGATAGGTGGCGCATTATTAGGCATCGGCGGATTTACCTGGGGCGGCTGGGTGACCGGCGGAACGTCACACGGCATGGCCGTGACCATGTCCCGCAACAATGTAGTCACGGCTTTGGTCCCGGTCTGTCTGGACATGGCCCGAACCGATGCGGAACGCGACGCAAAGCTGGCAGCGATCAGGGCCGTTGCTACCTACCGGCAGCGGGATGCCCTCATGAAAGCCGGTTGGGCGACGGTCCCGGGAACCGAGTTTCCGGACCGGGACATTGCGCAGGCCTGTCTTGCAGCCCTTGACGTCGAAAAGTCGTCGGAGCGCCCGGAAAACACGATCAATGAAGGATGAACAGTGCCATGTTACCATCTCTGCCTGAAATGACAGATCTTGAACGGCGCGTTCTGGCCCATGAACGGATTCTCCAGTCGCTCATTGCTTACATGTCCCGCACGGAACCGCGTTTCCTTGAACACCTTAAGAAGCGTTTTGTTGAGCCAATGGCCATGGTGAGGCATGAGCATGACCACCGAAACGCGGATGATTATGCAGAGGAATTCATTCGCACCGTAATGGCTCTTGGAGAACCGCATTTGCCAAAGGCCGCAAGCTCCAGCGTGCTCGATAAGCCACTGCACAAACCGGAAGATATCCAAATTTCGACACACCCCTATCGTCCAACTGCGAAGGCGGAGCGCGTTCGTGCCCGGAAGAGGAATGGAATCTGGGAGGTCAAGGTGGACGGTGTTTTCCACGGGGACTACCACGACAAGGGCACTGCGTCAGTAGCCGCAGCCTTGGCCCGCTTGTCGCTTAGATGAGAGGACCCCACCCATGAACGAGGCAGTTAGAAAATCCATTGCGGTCTTTGCCCGGCCTTTCAACGTTCCGGGCTTCAGCGAAACGCTCCCTGCCGGAGAATATGACATTGAAACGGAACTGTGTTCACCTCCCGACAGCCTGCAGCCTGAGACTTGGAGAGCTTCTGTCGCCGTGAAGTTGCATCCCAGGGAATTCCACCCCGGGCTGGCGAGAACCTTGACCGTTTCGCTGGCCGACCTCGATGACGCCCTGGCAAAGGACAAGCTGACCGGAAAAGAACTGGCCGAATATTTCCTGGAAGAAATGCTTTCTGACCCGATGGTCCGGCTGGTGATGGTGGCCGACGGGGTCTCCGAAACTCAGCTGCGGAACCTTTACTCGGGCGGGGGCGCATCTCAGGCGCACAAAGAGGCGCCGGATGCGGCTATAGCGGGTGAATTGCCAACGGAAAATTCACCAATCCAGGCCGCGGAGAACGAAGGAATGCCGACACAGAGGGAATAAGCCGCGCGCAGGCGCCTTGGCGTCAAAGGTCTGTATCGGATGCCGGTTTGAGAGACCAGGAGAGGAAACGATATGCCTGACCAGAACGGCGGCCCGGAAGACCGCGGGCCTTGGCAAAGCAGACAGAAGCGCAATCCGCCCGATATCGACGAAATTCTTCGTCAAGGCCGCGACCGGCTGGGCGGATTGCTCCCTGATGGGCGGCCCCCTGTGAAGGGCATACTGGTCGCAGGAGCGATAGTCTTGGCAGCGGTTGCGGCCTGGTCTTCATATTACACAGTCCCGAGCGACTCTGTCGCCGTTGTCCAGCGTTTTGGCAGATACACTGCTGAGGTTCCGCCTGGCCTGCATTTCAAATTCCCGCTTGGCATCGACGTTGCCACGCTGGTGCCCGTGAAACGGCAGCTGAAGCAGGAATTCGGATTCACGACTCCGGGCCGGAGTGATCCCTTCCAGAGCCCGTCAGACGGCCGGCGCGAAACCGAAATGGTCACGGGAGATCTGAATGCCGCGCTCGTGGAATGGGTGGTTCAGTACCGGATCTCTGACCCCCTGAAATTCCTGTTCGAGGTACGCGAGCCAAGCGCGACTTTGCGCTACGTCTCTGAGTCCGTGATGCGAGAGGTCGTTGGCGACCGCACCGTTGACGAGGTCATCACCATCGGCCGTCAGGAGATCGAGAGCGAGGCGCTTCTCAAGATGCAGGCTCTGTCCACGAAATACGCCATGGGTATCAGCATCGACCAGGTCCAGCTGAAGAACATCAACCCGCCGGGACCGGTTCAGGCGTCGTTCAATGAGGTCAACCAGGCACAGCAGGAAAAGGAGCGCCTGATCAATGAGGCGCGCCGCGAATACAACAAAGTCATTCCGCTGGCCGAAGGCGAGAAAGATCAGCGGATCCGCGAGGCTGACGGTTATCGCCTGAAACGCGTCAACGAGGCGGAAGGCGACGCAGCACGGTTCACCGCGCTTTTGGCCGAATACGTCAAGGCGCCTGAGGTCACGAGGCGGCGGATATACATAGAAACCCTCCAGGATGTTCTGCCCAGCATCCTGTCAAAAATCATTGTCGACGGATCGACTGCGAGCATCCTGCCGCTTTTGAACCTCGACAGGCTTCAGGAGGATCCGTCATGAACATCAGATTGGGGCTCTTCGCAGGGATTGCGGTTGCTGCCGGCGTGATTGCCTCCGGTTCCCTCTACACAGTTGGCGAAGTCGAGCAGGCCATTATCACCCAATTCGGTAAACCTGTGGGCGAACCAGTCATAACGGCTGGTTTAAAGCTGAAGCTGCCCATCGTTCAGGACGTCAACCGGATCGACCGCCGGGTTCTTGAGTGGGACGGCAATCCTTCTGACATGCCCACCAAGGACAAGCTCTACATATCCGTCGATCTGTTCGCCCGCTGGAAAATAACCGACCCGTTGCAGTATTTTCTGCGGCTGCGCGATGAGCGCAGCGCGCAATCCCGTCTAGACGATATTCTCGGCAGCGAAACCCGCAATGCCGTCGCCAAACACGAGCTGATAGAGATTATCCGGACCACGAAGGGCCGGACCCCGCTGCGGGACACGCTTTTGACCGATGAGGAGCGCGCGCAGGACATAGGTTCTCTGGTTCCTATCCAGAAGGGCCGCGCACTTGTAGAACAGGAGATTTTCGCAGCCGCCTCAGAGAAGGTTCGCGTTTTTGGGATCGAGCTTCTCGATATCCGTTTCAAGAGGATCAATTACAACGAGAGTGTGCGTCCGAAGATCTACGACCGCATGATCTCAGAGCGCCGCCAAATCGCTGAACGTTTTCTTTCCGAGGGCAATGGCGAAGCCGCGCGGATCCGCGGCAACCGGGTGCGCGACCTGAACAAGATACAGTCCGAAGCGTATCGCGCCGTCGAGGAAATCCGCGGCGTGGCTGACGCCTCGGCGGCTGCGATCTACGCAAAAGCCTACAACACCGACGCCCAAGCAGCCGAATTCTATGCGTTCACCCGGACAATGCAGGCCTACAAGGACATGATTTCAGGGGGAACGACGCTGGTTCTGACAACGGACAGCGAACTTTTCAGGTTTCTGAGAGGAATGGAGGCCGGGGAGCCGACTGGGAGCACGCCTCCTTCCTCTCCCGGCCTGACGGCCGCGGCCGAACGCTGATGTATCAGAGGACAAAGAGATGACGGAAGAACCGGTGGATTTAGACGCAAGGCGAAGCGCCGAAGGCCAGATTGCGACAGATATCCGGCGGCATGCCCTTAAGGATTTCAAAGCCGACCAGAGAAAACTCCGCCTGCGGGAGGAAGAACTTGAAATGAAACTTCTCGCCAAACCGGCCTCTAGCTGGCATGAGGCGGCCATACCTACGTTGGGCAGCTTAACGTCGTCTGGCAGAAGCGCCCCGATAAAGTTTCGCTGCAGCCCTGCCGCCGCATCGCCGCAAGTCGGTAGTGAGCCCATGGACGAAGCCGCTCACGCGGCAATGGCGCCCGTGGCAGGCGTTCCGGACTGATCGCCATATTGGCTGCTGCGTCTTTGGTTCCGTCTGGGTCGTCTGGCCATCGTCGCTCCTTCGTCCCGGCACGCTGCCGGATCAGGGTAAGCGTCCGGTCTGACCGCCGTTACTTGTTCTGGGCGTCGATGACGGCTCTTACGAACTCGGTTTTCCGCCCTGCATATGATCCTCGGCCTTGGTCACCGAGTTCTTCGACAAGCGTCTGTTTAAGGTGTTCGTATTGATGCCGGAGTTTTGGGTTGCCTCGTAGCGCGTCACGGAAGGCGATTTGATCGCGGCAATCGGCATCGTCGGGATGGTACAGGTGCAGATTGTGGGTTCTGATGTCACCATCGCGCAGCCGGATAAACAGCCGCCCGCTTCGAGTGCCTCTGTCTATGTAACCCAACTTCGCAAGAGCGGTCGCAATCTGCTCTTCGTGGGTTGAGCGCATGGCAATGTCCAGGATGGGTTTTGCTGTCAGACCGGGTACTGAGGTGCTGCCGATATGGTCGATATCAAATTGCACATCTGGCAGAGCCTGTGCGATCAACGCGGCTTCTTTGGCAAACAATTCAGCCCATCTGGGGTCGTATTCGGTCAAAGACAAAGAAGCCTGACGCAGACCAAGTGCAGGACGTTCAGCAGTCATGAGATAACCTTTCCGTTTACCCAAGGCAGCAGGTCGTTCACGCGGGTGATCTTGTAGTCGGGGATGCGCGCGATGGTGTAAGCGAGCCAGGTTTGGGGATCAACGCCGTTGAGTTTTGCCGTTTCTATGAGCGTGTATGCCACGGCAGCGGCGCGGCCACCGGCGGGTGAACCGACGAAGAGGTAGTTTTTGCGGCCCAAAACGATAGCCCGCATGGCGCGTTCGGCTGTGTTGTTGTCGAGTTCTAGGATACCATTGGCCAAGTAAGGCCTGAGCCGCTGCGTGCGCGTCAGCGCATATCGGATCGCCTGAGCGAGCGGGGATTTGCCCGATATGATCGTGAGTTGCCTACCCAGCCAATCCTGCAGGTCATCGAAGACAGGTGTGGCCTTGGCCTGCCGGATGGCAACACGCTGATCTGGCGGTGAACCACGCGCCTCTTTCTCAACGGCGTAGAGCTGGCTGATCCGCAGGATCGCTTCTTCGGCGATGCTTGAGCCCTGAGATCGATGAACATCCACGAACTTGCGCCGGATGTGGGCCATGCAGGCGACCTCTTTGATGCCGTGGTCGCGATAAAGCTCCTCATACCCGGCATAACCATCGGCGTTCATCCAGCCTTTGTATTTGCTGAGATGATCCTTCGGGTGCGCCCCGCGCCGGTCTTCGGAGAACTGATACCAGGCAGCGGGAGGCGCATCGCTGCCCCATGGCCGTTCATCACGGCCATAGACCCAAAGGCGTCCGGTCTTGGTCTTGCCCGTTCCGGGTGCGAGCATGTTGACGGGTGTATCGTCGGTGAAGACGGCCTTGCCCTTCAAGGCGTGCTTGCCGATGGCATCTGCCAGCGGGGCCAAAAGCGTTGTCGTTTTGCCAACCCAGTCCGCCAAGGTGGAACGGTCGAGATCAAGTCCATCGCGTTCGAAGATTTGGCTCTGGCGATACAGCGGCAAGTGGTCGGCATATTTGCTGACCAAGACATGCGCCAGCAACCCGGGCCCTGGGCGACCGCGTTCGATGGGGCGAGATGGAAGGATAGCCTGGGTGAACTGCTCGCAGCGTTTGCAGGCAAAGCGCGGGCGGGTGATCTTGTTCACGACGAACCGTCCCGGCACATATTCCAGTTCTTCGGTCACGTCCTCGCCGATCTGGCGCAATGCACCGCCGCATGTGCAGTGATCTTTTGGCGGCAAGAGTTCGATGTTGTTGCGTGGGATGTGGTCCGGGATCGGACGGCGCTTTGGTTTGTCCTTGGGCTCATTTGGGGAGGCTTCATCTTGGCCGTCATCGCGGCCTCGGCCACTTCGCTTGCCTCAAGCGCCAACATGAGCTGCTTGGTCTGTTCTGAGGTCGATCCGTAGCGCCAGGCCTTTTGCCCCGCGACCTGGTGGCGAAGCTTCTCAATCAGCATGGCCTGGGCTTTGATCTCGGCAAGAAGCTGGGTCGTGAACTCTTTGAGCTCTCCGTAATCTTCCGGCAATGTCATCGCTTCGGCCATCATGGCTGCAGCTTACACCATTGGATTTGCGTAAGGAATCCTAACCTGCGCGCAAAGGTCTCCAGGTTCTACCCGGCGTGCGCCAGTCGATGCCCTCCAGAAGCATCGCCAGTTGCGCAGGCGAGAGGGACACTTTGCCTCCCTTGGTGGCAGGCCACACAAACTTGCCGCGTTCCAGGCGCTTCGAGAACAAACACGCGCCTTGGCCATCCCACCAAATGATTTTGATCAGATCACCCCGACGGCCCCGGAACACAAACAGATGCCCGACAAAGGGATCGAGCTTCAGCACCTTCTCCGCCTGCACGGCCAAGGATGCATA
>NZ_JAYMXF010000027.1:0-73003 GCF_048055755.1 Phaeobacter sp. JH204B | reverse complement strand
GGCTTACATGGAAACAAAGTCAGCAGACCTGACCTGAAATCCCGCAGAAAACCGCCAGACCACACCCACACACTCAGCAACAAGCCACTTACCCACAGACTCACCAAACATATCCACAACCCAGAACACCCAAAACCCGTGAATCACACCTAACACCGTCAAACTCAGACGGTCAGATGTCCTTCATCAGGCGCAGGGCGTCATAGATCGCCGCATGGGTGTTGCGGGCCGAAACCGCATCGCCGATCCGAAACAGCTGAAAGCCCCCCTGCCCCGCTGCTTCGTCCGGGCGCCCGTGCGGCTGCGGCCTCCCGGCGATCAGGGCGTCGTAATCGACCTGCCCGCCATTCAGACTATGCGGCTTCAGGTCGAAATAGAGATCGTCCAGCGGCAGCGTGCCGTAGTTGAGCACAACCTGATCATAGAGCTTGCTGGAGCGATGGCCGCTGTAATCCGTCCCCAGCACCGCCAGAAGCCGGTTGCCTTCCTTGCGGACCTCCAGCAGGCGCCGCGCAACGGTGAAGGTCACATCCCGGTCCTGCAGGCTGCGCATATAAGGGACAAGGTTCATCGCCATCACATTGGGGGCAAAGACCCGGTCCGGGGTCATCACCTCAACCGTGGCGCCCGCCTGGGCCGCAACCTCGGCCGCCTGAAGCGCGGGGTGATCGCCGCTTTCGTCATATATCAGCACCGAGCCGCCCGGCTTAACATCCCCCGAAATGATATCCCAGGCCGAGACAACATGCGCCGCCTCCTCGCCCGCCTCGAACAGCTGCATATTCGGCAGGCCACCGGTGGCCACGATCACCACATCCGGCGCAAGCCCGATCACATGCTGCGCCTCGGCCCAGGTGTTGAATCGAAACTGCACATCCCGTGCGGCACATTGCGCCATGCGCCAGTCGATGATGCCCATCATCTCGCGGCGGCGCGGGTTCTGTGCGGTCAGGCGAATTTGACCGCCGGGATCGGAGGCTGCCTCAAATACGGTGACCGCATGGCCGCGCTCCGCCGCAACGCGCGCGGCCTCCAGCCCGCCGGGGCCAGCGCCGACAATCACCACCTGTTTGGGCTCTGCGGCGCGGGTGATCACATGTGGCATCGTCAGCTCACGCCCGGTTGCGGCGTTGTGAATGCACAGCGCCTCTCCCGCCTGATAGATCCGGTCCAGACAATAGGTCGCGCCAACACAGGGGCGGATGTCCTCCTCGCGCCCCTCCCTGATCTTCTGCACGATATGGGGATCGGCCATATGGGCGCGGGTCATCCCCACCATATCAAGAAGCCCCCCGGCAATCGCATGGCGGGCGGTGGCCACATCGGGGATGCGGGCGGCATGAAAGGTGGGCAGGCCCGTCGCCTGCCGGACCGCACCGGCAAAATCCAGATGCGGCGCAGACGGCATCCCCTGCACCGGGATCACATCGGTCATTGCCGGATCCGTATGGATGCGGCCCCGGATCACATTCAGGAAATCCACCATGCCGCTGGCGGCCAAGCGTCTGGACATCTCCAGCCCCTCGTCGGGCGAGATGCCGCCTGCCGCCGCCTCATCCGCCGTATACCGCAGACCAACGATGAACTCATCCCCCACCCGCTCACGGACTGCCGCCAGCACCGCCATCGGCAGCGCCATCCGACTGTCGAGCGTCTGGCCGCCATATGGCCCGTCCAGATCATTGGTCAGCGGCGACCAGAACTGATCCAGAAGATGGCCATAGACCTGTAGCTCGATCCCATCCATGCCCCCGGCCTGCATCCGCTCCGCAGCATCGGCGAAATCGGCGATGACGCGGGTGATGTCCCAATCCTCCGCCAGCTTCGGAAAGGCGCGGTGTGCAGGTTCGCGGTGGCGCGACGAGCTGATCGAGGGCAGCCAGTCGCCCTTGTCCCAACCGGTGCGGCGTCCCAGATGGGTCAGCTGGATCATCGCCGCGCAACCATGCTCATGCAGCTGGTCGGTCAGATTGCGGATCCAGGGCACCACCTCATCCTTATAGGCGAGGATATTGTTGAACACCGGCGGGCTGTCACGGGATACCGCCGCGGAGCCTGCCGTCATCGCCAATGCCACGCCCGCCTTGGCCCGTTCGGCGTGATAGGCCGCATAGCGCTCCTTTGGCATGCCGTCCTCGGGGTAAGCCGGTTCATGACTTGTGGTCATGATCCGATTGCGCAGTGTCAGATGTTTCAGCTGATAGGGCTGCAACAAGGGATCGTTGGACATGACAGGCTCCTGCAAATGGCGCGGACCACCAAAGCGAGGGCGCGCGGGATCCGCCGACAAGATCACAGCTCTGGACATATGTGTCAGGTCAATTTCCGACCCTGTCAAGAGCCCCGCACGACACGGCAGCGCCGATGGTGACCAGTCGGGGGTGACAGGCGGGTCTCGTGACCGAGAGAGAGCCGCCACCCGGCGCCTGCGCTAAAAGGCGGTGAACTCCCCGGCACGGCTGCGGAAGAAGCCTTTTAGCGCGGTCTTGAACGCGCGCACCTTGGCAGAGGTCAGCAGGTCCGGATGGCTCAGCACCCAGATCGGCGCATAATCCTGCGGCGCAACCCCCGGCAGCGGCTCCAGATCCGGATCACTGCGCGCCAGATAGATCGGCATCCTGACCGCGCCCAGCCCCGCCTTTGCCGCCGCGATCAGCGAAGTCATATCGTCAAACCGCGCCCGGATCCGATGGTTCGGATAATGTTGCAGCGCGGCCTTTGGCGGCGCGTCATAGCCGCTGTAGATCACCCAGTCCAAGGGCGCAGCGGGATCCGCCAAAGCCCGCGCCACCAGATCCCGCCGCGCGACGCAGGCGGTTTTCTGATCGGCCAGATGCAGCCCCACCAGGCTGTCGCCCGGCGTCCGGCTGATCCGGATCGCCAGATCCGCCTCGCGCCGGGTCAGGTCCAGCACATCATTGGTCGCGCGAACCGTCAGCTCGACCTCCGGGTGGTCCGCGCAGAACTGCGCCAGAAATGGCGCGAGATGGCTCTGTATCAGCAGCTGTGGCGCCGTCAGCACCAGCTCACCCGAAAGGCTCTGATCGCGGCCCGACAGGTTGCGCAGGGCCGATTGCTCGGCCTGCTCCATCCGCCGCGCTGCCGCGGCCAGCTCTTCCGCCTCGGCGGTGGCCAGATAGCCTTCGGGCCGACGCTCGAACAGCGGCCGCCCCAGCATGTCCTCGGCCCGCTGCACACGGCGCGCCACGGTGGTGTAGCTGACGGACAGCGCCTGCGCGGCCCCGGCCAGGGATCCGGCCCGCACCAGCGCCAGAATGGTCCGCATGTCATCCCAGTTGATCTGCATACATGCGTTTTCGCATGGGCAGCACACAATTGCATGTGTTTTCTCGCGGCACGCTTCCCGGCATCAAGACGCCATCAACAGTGAAAGGACAACAGATGGCCTATGTCTACGTAAACCTCCTCCTGCAAGACCCCGAGACTATGGCGGCATATCGTGAAAAAGCAGGCGCCGCCTTGCAGAAACACGGCGCCAAAGTGCTGGTCTCAACCCCGCAGCAGACCGTGATCGAAGGCACGCGCGATGCCACCGGCATCGGGGTGATCCTCCAGTTTGCCAGTCCAGAGGCCGCCAAGGGCTGGATCAACGACCCCGAGCTGCAGGACGTCCACGCGCTGCGACAAGCCGCCGGCAGGAGCGCGATCACGCTTCTGGCCTGACCCTTCAGAGGCCGCGCCACTCCCGCCCGTCGGCTGGCGGCGGAGCCCCCACCTCCCGTTGGGTCAGGCGCCGCGCCCATTGGGCCCGGCGCAGGTCGCACCCGGCCGCATCTCATGCGCCCGACACGGTTCGTCTTTGTTTCCAACGCTGCAACGGGCCACGCCCGCGCCGGGCGCCAGCGCGGCGCCACCGAAGACAACGGGCGCGGAACCCTTAGGTTCCGCGCCCGCTTTGATCTTCGCCAGACGACCTGCCGGATCACTCGGCTGCGATCTGTCCTTCGATCTTTTCGACCTTCACCGCCGAGAACTTGAACTCGGGGATTTTGCCATAGGGGTCCAGCGCCGGGTTGGTCAGGATATTGGCGGCGGCCTCCACATAGGCGAACGGCACAAACACCATATCCTCGGCAATCGCCCGGTCGGCGCGCGCCATGATCTCGATCGAACCGCGGCGGGTCGTGAGGCGGACCATCTCGCCCGGCTCGACGCCCATCAGCTTCAGCGTCCGCGGGTTGAGCGAGCAGTTCGCCTCCGGCTCCACCGCATCCAGCACCTTGGAACGACGGGTCATCGACCCGGTGTGCCAATGCTCCAGCTGGCGGCCGGTGGTCATGATCATCGGGTACTCCGCATCCGGCGCCTCATCCGGCGGGATCACCGATGCCGGGGTAAAGCGGGCGCGGCCCTCGGGGCGCGGGAAGCCATCGCCGAACACAATCGCCTGACCGGGGTCGGTCTCATGCAGCGACGGATAGGTGATGGTCTCGGTTTCCAGCCGCTCCCAGGTGATGTTGTTGAGTGACTTCATGTTCAGCTTCATCTCGGCAAAGACTTCGCTGACATCCTTGTAGTCCCACGGCAGACCGATCCGCTGCGCCAGCTCAACAGTGACCTGCCAGTCCTCGCGCGCCTCACCCGGAGGCGGAACGGCGGGGCGCACACGCTGCACCTGGCGGTTGGTGTTCGACACGGTGCCGTTCTTCTCATAAAGCGCCGAGGCGGGCAGGATGATGTCGGCATAGTTCGCCGTCTCGGTCAGGAAGATATCCTGAACGATCATCAGCTCCAGCTTGGCAAAGGCCTCGCGCGCGTGATCGGCATCCGGGTCGGACATCGCCGGGTTTTCACCCTGGATGTACATGCCCTTGATATTGCCGGCATAGGCCTCGTCCACGATCTCGGTCACGGTCAGGCCCTTCTCGTTCGAGAAGTCGCCGCCGCCCCAGACATCGGTGAAACTCTTGCGGACATCATCCGAGGTCACGGTCTGATAATCGGGCAGGAACATCGGAATGAGGCCTGCGTCCGACGCCCCCTGCACGTTGTTCTGGCCGCGCAGCGGGTGCAGACCTGCGCCCGGTTTGCCCACGTTGCCAGTCATCAGCGCCAGCGAGATCAGGCAGCGCGAGTTATCCGTCCCGTGGATGTGCTGGGAAATCCCCATACCCCAGAAAATCAGACCCGCATTCCCACCGGCAAAGATCCGGGCAACACGGCGCAGCTGATCGGGGCTGATGCCGCAGATCTCCGACATTTTCTCGGGTGTGAACTGCTTCAGATGCTCTTTCTCGGCCTCCCAGTTCTCGGTCCAGCGGTGGATGTACTGACTGTCGTAGAGCTCTTCCTCGACGATCACGTTCATGATCGCGTTCAGCATCGACACATCCGCGCCGGGGCGGAACTGCACCATTTCGGTCGCGAACCGGCGCAGGCCAACGCCGCGCGGATCCATCACGATCAGCTTGCCGCCGCGCTTGGTGAACTGCTTGAAGTAGGTCGCCGCCACCGGGTGGTTCTCGATCGGGTTGGAGCCGATCACAATGGCCACATCGGCGTTTTCGATCTCGTTGAAGGTCGCGGTCACAGCACCGGAGCCCACGTTTTCGATCAGCGCCGCAACGGAGGACGCGTGGCACAGGCGGGTGCAGTGGTCGACGTTGTTGTGCTTGAAGCCCTGACGGATGAACTTCTGGAAGAGGTACGCCTCTTCATTGGTGCATTTCGCCGAGCCGAAGCCCGCAACCGATTTCGGGTTCTCATCGCGCAGGCGCATCAGGCCCTTGGCGGCCAGATCCATCGCCTCTTCCCAGGAGGCTTCGCGGAAATGGGTCGAGAGATTGCCGGGATCGACGTTCAGGCCCTTGGCCGGCGCGTCGTCGCGGCGGATCAGCGGCTTGGTCAGGCGGTGCGGGTGGTGGATGTAGTCAAAACCAAAGCGGCCCTTGACGCAGAGGCGGCCTTCGTTTGCGGGGCCATTGATGCCATCGACATATTTGACCTTGCCGTCCTTGACCTTGAGCGAGACCTTGCAGCCGACACCGCAGAACGGGCAGACGCTTTCGGTCTCGGTATCATAATCCTTGCTGTCGCCGACCTGCTGGTCATCCATCACGGTGGCGGGCATCAGCGCGCCGGTCGGGCAGGCCTGCACACATTCGCCGCAGGCCACGCAGGAGGACTGCCCCATCGGATCCGCCAGATCGAACACCGGGTAGGCGTCATGTCCGCGGCCGGCCATGCCGATCACGTCATTGACCTGCACCTCGCGGCAGGCCCGCACACATAGGTTACAGGAAATACAGGCGTCCAGATTGACCTTCATCGCCACATGGCTGTCATCCAGCAGCGGGATGCGGTTCTTTTCCAGCTTGGGGAAACGCGACTCCGAAACCCCGTTCAGCTCTGCCATACCCCACAGATGCGAGGACTTATCGCGCGCCTCTTCCTGCTTCGGCTGGTCCGCGATCAGCAGTTCCATCACCATCTTGCGGGCGTTTTCAGCGCGCGCGTTGTTGGTGGTGACCACCATGCCCTCGGCAGGTTCGCGGATACAGGAGGCGGCCAGCGTGCGCTCGCCCTCGATCTCGACCATACAGGCACGGCAGTTGCCGTCCGGGCGGTAGCCGGGCTGCGGCTTGTGGCACAGATGCGGGATCTTCAGCCCGCGGCCGTTGGCGACTTCCCAGATGGTCAGGCCCTTCTCTGCCGTGACCTGCTCGCCATCGAGTGTGAAAGTGACTTTATCGCTCATGGCTCAGACCTCATCCATCTGAAGTGTCACGCGGAGGGCAGCGCCCGTCCCGGGGTGGGCGTGAAGCGCCCGCCCATGGGGGCGGGTCGGGCGCTGCCCGGCGGTACCCGCCGGGTGGAGGATCTCAATAGCGCCGTACATCTCAGACCTCATCCGGAAAATGTTTCATGGTCAGGCGGATCGGGTTGGGTGCGGCCTGTCCCAGACCGCAGATCGAAGCATCGACCATTGCGCTGCTCAGCTCTTCCAAGAGGCCCTGATCCCATTTCTTCTCGCTCATCAGCTTGACGGCTTTCTCGCAGCCCACCCGGCAGGGGGTGCACTGGCCGCAGCTTTCGTCTTCGAAAAAGCGCAGCATGTTCAGCGCCGCGTCACGGGCCGAGTCCTGATCGGACAGCACCACCACGGCGGCGGACCCGATGAAGGTGCCATGCGGCTGCAACGTATCGAAATCGAGCGGAATGTCATGCATCGACGCAGGCAGCAGGCCCGAGGAGGGGCCGCCCGGCTGATACGCCTTGAAGACGTGGCCATCCAGCATGCCGCCGCAGGCCTCGATGATGTCGGTGATGGTGGAACCGGCAGGCAGCAGATGCACCCCCGGCTTCTTCACCCGGCCCGAGACCGAATAGCTGCGCAGCCCCTTGCGACCGTTCTTCTCAATTGAGTTCAGGCATTCCGGGCCTTCGCGGTTGATCTTGGCGACCCAGTAGAGGGTTTCCACGTTGTGCACGAGGGTCGGACGACCAAAGACACCCACCTGCGCCACAAACGGCGGACGATGGCGCGGCTCGCCGCGCTTGCCTTCGATCGATTCAATCATCGCGCTTTCTTCGCCGCAGATATAGGCCCCTGCCCCGCGGCGCAGGTCGATGTAACCTGCCTCGACGATACCGGCCTCTTCCAGCGCGGCGATCTCACGGCGCAGAATTTCCAGCACCGCCGGGTATTCGTCGCGCATATAGATAAAGGCTTTCTCGGCCTCGACCGCCCAGGCGGCAATCAGCATCCCCTCAAGGAAGACATGCGGCGTGCGCTCAAGGTAGTAGCGATCCTTGAAGGTGCCCGGTTCACCCTCATCGCCGTTCACGGCCAGATAACGCGGACCTTCGTTGGCGCGCACGAAACCCCATTTGGTGCCGGACGGGAAACCAGCGCCGCCCAGACCGCGCAGGCCGGCTTCTTTGACTTTGGCCTGAACCGCTTCCCAGTCGCCATTTGCGCGCAGGTCTTTCAGCGTGGCATAGCCGCCATCCGCCTCATAAGCGGCAAAGGTTTCATACTCGGGCACGTGTGCATGGGTATCATCTGCCGCAATCGCCGCTTCCACCTTCTCAACCGTAGCGTGGTCGATGTGGTTGTGGCCGATTTCCAGCACCGGCGCCGTGTCGCAGCGGCCCATGCAGGGTGCGCGCAGCACGCGGACCTGAGAGGCATCCAGCCCATCTTCCAGCGCCTTCTTCAGCGCTTCTGCCCCGGCCAGCTCGCAGGACAGCGAGTCACAGACCCGGATGGTCAGCGCCGGCGGCGGGGTCTCGCCTTCCTTCACCACATCGAAATGGGCGTAGAAAGTGGCGACCTCATAGATCTCGGCCTGACCGGTGCGCATCTCCTCGGCCAGCGCCCGGATATGCGCCGCGCTGAGGCAGCCGTATTTGTCCTGAATGAGATGCAGGAACTCGATCAGGAGATCCCGGTTGCGGGGCCGATCGCCAAGCAGGTCCAGAACCTCGCTATGCGCCTGATCATCCAGCTGCCGGCCCTTGGGCGTTTTGCGCCCCTTGCCTTTGCCAGATTTCCAAACGCCCTTGCTATTGTCCAAAGGTGCCACGATGACCTCCACTTCGCGATGCCAGATAAGGCGGCATTCCATTGAAGAAGCCTATCGTCAAATCGGAAAATTCAAAGGTACGATAACGAACGCTTATTGCTTGAAATCGTCAACCACGCCCTTCATCGCCTTCACCGTCGTCAGTTCGGGCTGGCGGTCCAATGTGACCATACAAATAGGCCTGCTCGGCGTCGGATCGACCAGCCGCAGCACCCGGGCGCCGGACAGCGGCCCCAGCGCATCCATCAGGGCTTCCGGTAGGATCGTGGCAACCGAGCCCGCCCGCGCCATCACAATCGCCGACATGAACCCGCTGGAATCCGAACGCACCTGCGGCCGCAGCCCCTGATCGGCGAAGATCCGGTCCAGAATCCGGCGATTCTGCATCTGCGGCTCCAGCAGGCTGAGCGGCAGCTCTGCTGCCTCGGCCCAGGAAATACTGTCCGCGCCATGTCCGCGATCCACCACCATCGCCTCGGGGGCGACCAGCACATAAGTCTCCTCATATAGCGGCTGGATGGTCACCTGATCGGGACCCAGGCTGTCGTGATAGGTGACGCCTGCATCAATTGTACCGTCAAACAGGCGCTGCTGGATCACCAGCGAGCTCAGCACCTCGATCCGGGCCAGAACCCGTGGGTGGGTGAGATGCAGCCGGTCCACCATCTGCGCGGCATAGGCTGTTGCGGTGGGCACCACCCCCAGCACCAGCGTGCCGGTGACCTCGCCACGTGCGGCGGCCACCTCCTGCTCCAGCGCCTTGGCCTCATCCAGGATCGAGCGGGCCCGGCGCACGATCATCAGACCCTCTTCTGTCAGCCCCTGAAACCGATTGCCCCGGCGCACGATGGACACGCCCAGGCGCTCTTCCAGATTGCGGATCCGCATTGAAAACGCCGGCTGCGACATGCCGCAGTCCTGCGCGGCCTTGGCAAAATGGCGGTGACGCGCCAAAGCGCTCAGCAACCTGAGATCCTTGAGTTCGATCACCGCTCGTTTTCCTTGCTACTTCCGGGGTGCCGCTGTCGGTCATACACCATTCACAGCGGGTCGCGCCATCGGTTGCCAGCACGAGAGCGGCAGTTTTGGCGCAGGCCAACAGGCTGGGCAGCCTGCACCATATATATAGGGGGGCGATGGAGGCCGCACTCATGCGCCCCGCTACCGCCCCCGATCAGAGCAGGCCTCAGGCCTGCCGCTGTGCCGTCGCCGACCGGGCGATGCCATCATAGATCCCGGTCAGAATATTCAGCACCCGCGTTGCCTCACCGATACGGTTTTCCACGCCCGGCACCTGCGACAGCGCCTGCAGCAACAGGTTGCGACGCTGCACATCGTAGGCTGCGGTGATCCCCAGCCCCTCCTCCGTTGCGGAATAGGTCACCCCGCCACGCCCCGATCCGGTCTTGCGGATCAACCCGGCCGAAGCCAGCTTGCGCAGTGAATACTGGATATTCGGAATGTCATCCCGATTGGTGACCCGCGCAAGCTCCTTGATCGTCTTGGGCCTGTCGTTCATGCGGATAACGTTCATCAGAGTGATTTCGGGACCCGAGGCGGACAGATCCGACACAAGCCCAAGACATTCGGATTGCCAACGCGCAAACCCCTCGAATGTTCTCATCAGTGCAAACTCGAAATCGCTCAGATCATCTTCGGCACCATTATCAAAAGTCTGATCCACCGCATTCGCGGTCTCAGTCTTGGGTGATCCGGAATAGATATCCAACAAATAGTCTCCTTGGTTCAGCGGCATAAATAAGCCTCCGGTGGCGGCGAAACCTGCTGTCAAGGTGTTTCACGCGCATTCGTTCCCCAAACCCGTCACCACGCTCCTTAGTAAGTATCTGGCGTTAGGTTTCAACCCGTCCGTGCAGCAGAAAATGGGGCCAAACTCGGCGAATTTATCCAAGGGGTTGGAGAATCAGCGGAATTTAAAAAGCAAGATAAACTTTAGTTACGCATTATTTTTAAGAATATAGATAAAATTTCACGCCAAGGGCGCCCTGAATCATATTATTTCCGTGAAAACGCGCCCACAGGCCAGACTCATGCGGGGGCGCAGCCCGCCCGGCAGGCCACCCGCCTGTCCGCAATAAAATGGCAGCTTAATCATCACTTTGCGCAGCGGGCGCGGGCCCGCCTGCCCACTGATCGTGCCCGAAATTCGCCCGCCTCAGCCTGCGCTCATTGCGGATGTGCCTATTAATTCACCGGTAAGTCCTCAGGGCTATGCTACCCGCCGACGATGTGCACAGGCACATGTTGTGAGAAGGAGCAGAGCTTGGAACGACGGGCGGACCTCATGTTGGTTGTCGCGCAGGCATTGGCCGTGATGGTGACCATCACCGGTTGCGCTGCCGCACGCCTGATTGTTGCGTGGCGACCGGAGATTTCGACAGGGGCCAACTGCCGACGCCCATATCGGTCGAAGACTCATGTCGAGGCACGCCCGCTGTTGCGGCACCCGCAGGCAACCAGACCTGCTCTTTCAGCTCGGTATCAAGATTGGGGCAGCGCAATCGCGCGCCTGCTGATGACCGGCGTCCGCCAATCTTTGGTCCGACGCCACAGTATGTTCGCCATGTCACCGCCCCCAATCGGGCATGGTTCTCTCGGTTTGCCCGTTCCGGTCAACCAATTCGCGAAACGACGCAGCCGAAGCTTGCGGCTGTGTCCAGGGGGCTGTCGGTACTGAATCCGACACAAATTCCGCCAGCGCGTCCGTTCCGCGCAATGGCAATTGAAAGGTGCTGAAATGAAATTCCGAAATCCTGCGCGTTCCGTCATGAACAGGCTGTCTGTCTTTGCCAAATGCAGCCTTCTCATCGCGGCGTCCACCCTCGTGGTGACCCTGTTTCTGACTTGGGAAAACCAGAAAATCCTCGGTGAAGCTGTGGATAGTGGCGTACAGACACTGGCCGAAGGCGTGACCGTAACCGTGGCCGCGCGCAGCGGCGGTGCAATCCGCTTTGGTGATACCGAACGTCTTGAAAGCGACCTGCAATCCCTGATCGAGCTGTCGAACGGCCGGTCCAGCCACGGGATCGCCATCAATGGCAAGGGCAAGACGGTTGCCTCCACCGGCACCGCAACCGAGGCTGAAATTGCCGAACTGACCCTCGTCGCTCAAAAAGCGATGGAAAACAACCAGATGGAGTATAGCGAAAACGGCTATCTCGTCGCCGCACCCGCCACCGCCGGTGCCGAGGGGACGGTGGTCGTCGGCGCGGTCGGGATGGTCTGGAGCCCGGATGTCGCCTTTGCCGAGGTGGCGCCGAACCAGCTGCTGTCCTTCATTGCCGCCGGTGGCGCCTTTGTGGTGATGCTGGGCCTGTCGATGTTTGCCCTGCGCTCCATGATGTCGCGCCCGCTGGGCGATGTTGCCACCGCAATCAACCGCCTGGCCGAGGGCGATTATGATCACGACACCGAACATCAGGCACGGGGCGACGAAATCGGCCTGATCGCCCGCCATATCGAGGCGCTGAAATCGCAGCTGTCCGCCGCCAGAACCGTGGAAGATCAGCGCCGTGCCGACCAGGCGGCGCAACGGGTTGTGGTGGATCGTCTGAATGACGGGCTGCACGCGCTCTCGGAGGGGGATCTGTCGCAGACCATCGACGATGAATTCTCCGCCGATTACGAAAGCCTGCGCCAGAACTTCAACAAGACCGTCGACAAGATGGTCGGCATTATCGACGCGGTGATCGACAACTCATCGCGCATCCGTGCCAGCGCCGAAGAGATCAGCCAATCCTCCAGCGATCTCTCCCAGCGCACCGAGAGCCAGGCGGCCACGCTTGAGGAGACCGCCGCCGCCATGGAGCAGCTCACCGTCAGCGTGAAATCCGCAGCCGATGGCGCCCGCGAGGTGGAGGGCATCGTATCGGAGGCCAAGGAGACCGCCGTCAACAGCGGCCAGGTCGTCACCCGCGCCGTCGACGCCATGTCCAAGATCGAGCAATCATCGGAGAAGATCTCCCAGATCATCTCGGTCATCGACGATATCTCCTTCCAGACCAATCTGCTGGCGCTGAACGCAGGGGTCGAGGCCGCCCGTGCAGGCGAAGCCGGCCGTGGTTTTGCGGTTGTCGCCTCCGAAGTGCGCGCCCTGGCCCAGCGCTCCTCCGATGCCGCGCAAGAGATCAAGGCGCTGATCAGCGAAAGCACCGGCCACGTCGGCGAAGGTGTCGATCTGGTTGGCCGCGCGGGCGAGGAGCTGAAACAGATCATCGAACGCGTCGCCACCATCTCGGGCCATGTCAGCGGCATTGCAACCGGCGCGCAGGAGCAATCGACCACGCTGGGCGAAATCAACACCGGCGTGACACAGCTCGATCAGGTGACCCAGCACAATGCCGCCATGGTTGAGGAATCAACCGCCGCCAGCCAGATCCTGCGCAATGATGCCAATGAGCTGGCCCGCCAGGTCTCGGTGTTCAAGACCCGCAAAACGGACAATAACGTTGTCTCCGTGGCGCCCAGCGCACCAGCCCCGGCCCCGGCCCGGCCAGCCGCCGCGCCGAAACCCGCAGCTGAGCACAACCCGGCCCCATCGGCGCATGGCGATGATGACTTTTTCGATGCCAGCCCGACAAAGGCCGCCGTCGGCTGGGAAGATTTCTGATCTCCCCCGGCCACACCCAATAGCGAAAAGGCGCGCCAGATCCGGCGCGCCTTTTTCATATCTGCTTGCCCCCCTTATACATGGCCCAGTCCCTTCCCCCGCGCGTCCCTGCCCCGGATGACAGAACCCTGTCGCGAGTATCCGGGCAACACCATCGCCGCTCAGTTCTCTGGCAGGTCCAAGGCTCTGGGGGGCCAAGCCTCTGGCAGACCTGAGGCTCTGGCAGCTGATATCACCGCAGCCAGACCGGAGCCGAGCGGGGCGCGAAATCGACGACAATACAAGGAATCTCAAATCGGCCGCGAAACAGCGAGGCCACCGGGCTGATACAGCCGCAGCAGATCCTGTGCCGTCGCCAGCCTTGGTGGCTGGCGACCCTTCAGGATGGATGCGGCCCCGGCAGGCGCTGCCTGCTAGCCAAGTGCAGGGGCTGGTGCCGCAGGGGCGGCGGTCTGCACCGGCGCCCAGACCGGGTAGCCCTGCGGCAGCGCGGCCACCTCACCCGCCCCGTGTTCATAACCCGCGCGCCAGCCCGGCTGTAGCCAGACCCGCGCGTGATCCGCGCTCGCCTCCATGTCGTGAACCGCGAGGCTCAGCGCCGCCGCATCATGCTGCGCCGTCAGCTGCAGATGATCGCCCGGAGAGACCGACCGTGGCCGATCCAGCAAAAAGGCCGTCCGCCCCCAATGCCCCTCGGAAGCAAGATCATTGGTCAGCTGAATCCCCGGCGCCAGCTCCATCTCAAAGCTGACAAAAACCGCATGGACGATACCCGGATGGCTACAGATCAGCGTCTCGGTGGTCCGCCCCGGCCTGACATCCGGGCGCGTAAAATCGAACGCAAACAGCTCTGTACCGGCGCCCAGCGGTCGCAGCCCACAGGATCTGAAATCACTCGGCGTGATCTGCGCAACCCGCGCCAGATGGTGAAAGGCGCCCAGATCGAACCCCTCTGCCATCTGCGGCCGCCACTGCTCCAGAAGCGGCGCACTTTCAACCGGTTGCGCGACCAGCCTGCCGGTTTCGGGAACCGCGCGGGCGTCCGGCTTGGCCAGCGCCGACATCGCATGTGACAGCGTATCCAGCGCGCCCTCCCCCAATAGAACGGTATCGACAATCTCCGAAATCACCACATCGGCCTGCTCCGGCATGTCGACACCGAGGATAATCTCATGCGACCACTTGGAAATGACGGTGATGCGGTCGCTCAGACCATTGTCGGCAATCACCCGCGTCGCCGCCTCCGCAATCAGCGGCTGCTGCTCACAGGTATAGACATGTTTCGCCCCGGCCCGCGCCGCCAGCATCGCCGTCAGACCGGCACCGCAGCCGATATCCAGCACGATATCCCCCGGTCTGACCTTCATCGCGATGGCCTCGGCATAGGCACGGTTGCGCGCCCGATCCGCCAGCATCGGAAAATGCCAGCGCGGCACAAACGTCTGGTGCAGCCGCTCCTGCAACACCTGCGCCTCATGGTGATGAGGATCCAACCGCAGCGCTTCCGACAACAGCTGCGCGCTGCGCATACCGCCATCACCAAGGGGGGTGGATTTGGCAAGCTCCACCAGATGCCCGGCCTCCGCGCGCCCCGCAAGAAAGGACATGGAGGCGGGTCTAGACGTTTGTGTTTTAAGCAATTTTTAGTTTTCCCTATTTGAGGCAAATGCAACTGATTGCGACTATTCACCACCCGGATCTAAGAATTGGTAAAGCTCACAGCCTATCGCGTACCGAATGTCGGCAGGCCATGCCCCGCCCCCTTGCCAAGGGTGCAAAAGTTTCTTAGCCTGATTTGAAACTCACATCGCACAACGGGAGGACAGCAGCTGAACATGCGTATCATCCGCCGACTTCAGCACGGTCCCCGTCTGGCCCTGTAAATCCGTTTGCAGGGCTGGCCAGAGGAAAATCTCGTCACTGGTCCGCCGATTGCCGCTTTTGCGGCCAAATCTCTTTGACCCGAGTTTTCCATGTCTGTCATCAATCTCAATGCGTTGGGCGTCACCCTTGGCGACCCGCTGTTCCGCGACCTCTCCCTGACCCTTTCGAAATCCGACCGGCTCGGTCTCATCGCCGCCAACGGGCGGGGCAAATCGACCCTGCTTGCCTGTCTCGCCGATGAGCTGACGCCGACAACCGGCGAGATCACCCGCGCCCGTGGCCTGCGGATTGGCCACGTGAAACAGAGCCTGCCTGCCGAGGCGCTTGCCGTCACGCTCTATGACTGGGTGCTTGCCGCCCTGCCGGGCGAGCAGGCCGACTATGAAAGCTGGCGCGTCGATGTGGTTCTGGATGACCTTCAGGTGCCTTATGAGTTTCAGCACCAGCCGCTTGGCGCGCTCAGCGGGGGCTGGCAGCGCGCCGCGATGCTGGCGGCCGCCTGGATCACCACGCCGGACCTGCTGCTACTGGATGAGCCGACCAACCACTTGGATCTCAACCGAATAGCATTTCTCGAAAACTGGCTGTCAGAGCGGCCGCGCGATCTGCCGATGGTGATCACCTCCCACGACCGCGCCTTTCTGGATGCCACGACCAACCGCACGCTGTTCCTGCGCGCCGAAGGCTCGCGGGTGTTCCAGCTGCCATTCTCCGCCGCCCGCGCCGCATTGGATGAGGTCGACGCCGCCGATGCGCGACGCCATGCCAATGATCTGAAAAAAGCCCAGCAGCTGCGCCAGCAGGCCGCAAAGCTGAAGAATGTCGGGATCAACTCCGGCTCCGATCTCTTGCTGACCAAGACAAAGCAGCTGGCCGAACGCGCCGACCGGCTGGAGGCCGCCGCCAAACCGGCCCACCGCGAGCATTCGGCCGGCGACATCAGGCTGACCAACAGCGGCACCCATGCCAAGGCCCTGATTACATTGGATGATCTGACCGTTCAGACGCCGGACGGGCAACGGCTATACAGCACCGGCCAGAAATGGATCACCCCCGGGGACCGCATTGTCCTGCTGGGCGCAAATGGCACCGGCAAGACGCAGCTGGTCAGGATGATCCAGCAGGCACTGACCGGCGGGGCGGAGCACATCAGATGTGCGTCCTCTGTCGTTCCGGCCTATTCGGACCAGCACCTCAGCCAGCTGGCCGATAATGACACGCCGCTGGCGCTGGTCACGGCGGCCTCCGACATCGGCGATCAGCCCGCGCGCAACCTTCTGGCGGGGGCAGGCATCAAATTCGCCTTGCAGGACACGGCGGTGAAAGCCCTGTCAGGCGGGCAGAAGGCACGGCTGGCAATGCTGCTCCTGCGGCTTCGCAACCCCAATTTCTACCTGCTGGACGAACCCACCAATCATCTCGACATCGAAGGTCAGGAAGCCCTCGAAGCAGAGCTGATCGGCCAGGATGCCGCCTGTCTGCTGGTGAGCCATGACCGCAGCTTTCTCAGGGCCGTCGGCAATCGCTTCTGGTGGATCCGTGGCCGTCGCCTGGAAGAGGTCGCCAGCGCCGATGCCTTCCTCAGCTCTGAAATGGGCGCGGGCTGAGGGCTATGGCGGCGGCCACCTGTGACCGCCGCCCCGCCAGACCCGCCAGTTGCCGAAATATTGGGCAACACATCATCCGGGCGTCTGGCTGCGCCGGTGGCTGCGGCAGAACCGCTTGCGCCGCCACGTGGTTTTCGCAACTCTGCGACACAGAAACGGATACAGACACAACCCCCGGAACAGACCCCGCCCTGCCCAGCGACCGGGGATATACGACCCAAGGATCCAGCCGATGACGACCGATATTGCCATCACCCGCGCCAGCGCCACCGAGCCCGAGGCTCAGGCGCTGATCAAACGCCATCTGGCACAGATGGCCGCGCAATCCCCCGCAGAAAGCTGCCACGCACTGGATAGCAGCGGCCTTGATGCCGCCGATGTCGCCTTCTTCATGCTCCGCCGCGACGGGCGGGCCATCGCCATGGGCGCCCTGAAGTCGCTGCCCGACGGCGGCTGCGAACTGAAATCCATGCACACCCTCGCCGAGGCCCGCGGCAGCGGCGCCGGACGCCAGATGCTGGAGTTCCTGCTGGACCGCGCCCGATCCGACGGCGCCCCTGCGGTCTATCTCGAAACCGGCTCGACCGAGGATTTCACCCCAGCCAAACGGCTCTATGAAAGCTACGGCTTTGTCGAATGCCCACCCTTTGGCGACTACAGCAAGGACCCCTGGTCGCTATTTATGCGCCTTGACCTGCGCGCCGCGGCTTGACCCTTCCCCGCGTCCTGTCATAACTGGCGCCAGCGGTCCCTTAGCTCAACTGGATAGAGCAGCTGACTTCTAATCAGCAGGTTGAGGGTTCGAGTCCTTCAGGGATCGCCAGTGCTCCATCCATTGCCAATTAGGCATAACCTTGCACACTTTAGGGGTTTTGATGCACACCCCGTGTCAAGTGGAAAGTGCCAATTGACGTTTTGAGTAGCTAAGTCCCCGAGAGAAAATGCTTTCGTTCCTTGACTGACACCCGGGACACCAGCAGGCAGATATCAGCTCACCAGCGTGTTCAGGACGGGTGCAACCTCCTTTTGGAGGTAGATCGGTCCGATAGCCACACCATTCAGCCGGAAAACTTCAATCCCGTGAGCTGCAAAAGCCGCCAGAATCGTGTTCCGGTGAAGCCCGGTCTCCTTCACTATCACCGTCGGCGTGGTGAACTTGTCATGGAAAGCAGCGATGTCCACACCGGACATCCGCCACTGGGAGCGCTTTGTCACCGGGTGCAGAACCTCCATCGCAGGCGTATGGCCACCTTCGATCAACGCTTGGAACGCCCCCTTCTGCCGCACTCCGATGGAGCGGGCAAAGGCAGCTGCGTTCATTTCCCCTTCCATGGCCGCCATTTTCTGCTCGCGGGGGCGAAGCAACTCCGACTGATCAACTTCGGCAACGTTGACGACGAGTCCGTGATAACCAAACGTTTCAGCGTGCTTGCCGACCCTCAATCTGCCGTCTCTGATCGCAGCGATAACCTGGCCGACAGAAAGACCCGCTCGCTTGTGAACATGTTGGATCGTTTCCCATCCTGGCGTACCAGCTTCTAGCAAAATGGCTTTTCGCTCCAAATCCTCGAGCAGGTGCAGCCCATCAGACACCCGCCAGGGAGACTTGATCGTTGCAACTTTCGTCCTGGGCGCCAGAACGCCGTCAGCTTCTAGTGATTTGAGTTCGACTAGCGTCGCGCCCATTGCTTTGCGCATCGCAATCGGCCCGACCAAAGTCGGGATCTCCTCCAGAAGGGGTTTGTATTTCTTTGCGTCGAAGGTCTTGCGAGCATCAGCGCGCGTGTCATCAGGAGGAAACGCTCCAGCCTCAGTCAGGAAGTCGCTGAGGACCGACTTGCCGACCCCGGTTTCCTTGCTTGCCGAGGCAAGAGAATGGAGGCGTCGTTCAGGCACGGTTTGACCGAGAACCTCATCTCCCGCCTCGACCGGCCAGATCTTCAATAAATGCCGACGTAAAATATCGCGAAATCCATCAAAGCTATCATCGCTGCGATAGAGGCGACCAAGGGCCTCGAGCAGCATCGGCAATGCCTGTTTTGACCCAAAGTACCCCCCATCCCCCGCCTGCAAAATGCGATCGAGAGCACACGTGATTGCCTCAGGCCCTCTCGATGCGGCATCAAAGCCTTTGGCCTTCGCAGCACGGTCGTCAATTTCAAGTTCCTGAGCACGAAAGAGTTCCTTGCCAAGCAACGCACAGAAGGTCATGGCGGCAAACAAAGGCTGAGTTGCCAGCCACGTTTTGTCCTCACCTTGCGACAGGCGCCGATCAAGCCAGACGTCATAGGCGGACGGCTCAATCAGATCGCAGTCAAACCTGCCCACCAGAAGGTTTGGCAGGATCTCAGCCAATCTGGCACCGGCATCATCACGACTTACAGGCCGCGAGCTTTCCCAAAGTGGCATCAGAGGATGGCGGTGCCGCAAGCACACATCAACACCGCGGCACAGCCAGTCTCCCGCCATGGCCATGTGCCTCAGCGGAGAGGCTTGTTTTTCTGCCGCCTCACGCAGGCAATGAGGGCAGCCACGGATGATAGGGTTGCGTACGGCGCGGGAGACAAAAACTTCTCCGCGATATTTCATGCGTACGTCCCCGATTCGCTCACCTGTCCATGACAGCATGGTGGCCAGCTGAACGGGCGCCAAACCGGATCGGGTGGCAAAAATGTCAATCGCCTCCTGCTCCTGGTTCAGGATCCGCTTTAAACTAACGCCAAGATCAAGGGCAAATCCGGTGGCGTCGGTACCATTGATCGCAGCCATGCGCGAAAAGAAGGAGGGAAGTGTTTCCCGCTCCGAAGGTTCGACCGCCAAGGGCAACGTTTCTATCAACGGTGAACTCCGTCTCATTCTTGCATAACTTTAGGGCAAGATCGCTTATGCAAGCGCGAGTGTCCAACCCGTGAGGCCCCAGGATAGATTCAGGATGGTATCAACCCCACCGTTGGTAGCGAGTGTGCTTCAAGTTAAGTTCGAGACCATTGCCCCGTCTGTGTGAAAATTTTGAGAAGTTTGTAAACCCAAGATTAGGAACAGACATTCGTGTCTGCTCCTTCACAGTAGACAGGACAGTAGCTGTCTTGCCTCAGTTAGGGCCAAGGTCAGGAATGCATAGAAGCGCCCTTTGCAAACTCGGCCGTTTGACGCAACCAGCCGAGTTTTTACGCTGCGGCGCAGCCCGCCGTTTCTGCCGTTCGCTGCGACCGCGAGATCCTGCACCCGGTGAATTCACACAATGCGGGACAAAGCAGTCCTTCGCTGCAAACGCAAACTGAGCCACCACGCAAAGCTCCATGGCTTCCAACCGTGCTACCAGCATCAGTTCCGACATCAAGATTGGAACGTTGGAACACTTCCCATAAAAAATTGTCTCAACGATTCAGCCAACTCACTACACTGCATGCAACTTTCAGTGAGTGGGTAAAATTTGTTCTTTGCAGGTCGCCTTGGCGTCCAAGCGCGCCGCCGCAGTCTTAGCAACACCCTCGGCTGAACAAGAGCATCCACCACACCCCCTTCTAGCTGTATTGCACTCAGCCTTCTGACGTGCAAAGTCAAAGCAACTGAGCAACAGGAGTTTGAGGTCATGCATCCCTCAAGGTTTCAGATCTTTAGCCTATTTGACGCGGTAGATGTCGATATCAATTTCCTTGAAAACTGTGGCATTTTAGTTGGCCCCAACGGAATAGGGAAAAGTAGCGTTGCAAATATTTTCTACTATTTTGTTTCAAGGCAGTGGAGTAGGTTAGTTGATTACAGGTTTGACCGGATAGCACTCTGGTTCGGCGATGAAGTTGTAGAAATTGGTCGAGATGAAATCACTGGTCTTTCGAAAATCGCAAGCGTTTTCGATGATCTAAGCCCGTCTTCAAGAACATTCGATATTTTAAACAAGCTGAAGTCAAAGGATAGGCTAGAAGAGTTTCTGAGTGATTTGGTTTCTTCCGGGAGGAATATGCCGAACTGGAGGGACTACCTTTCCGACGACTTGTCATCTGACCAGTTCAGGCACTTCATGTACTCACTGCGTAGGAGAATGGAGCGCGACGACGATGACTTTTTTCGCTGCCGAAGAGAAACGTAGAGGCTCAGTTAGATGAATATATGCCGGGGAGAACTTTGTTTTTTCCCACCTATAGAAGAATTGAAAAAGATCTCCGCGAAATTTCCCCAAAACTTCGAAGAAAATTCAGGGAAGATCTTTCATCCGATGGCGAGTTAGAGCTTACGAGATCCTCTCGCTACTACGTTGACCTTGTAAGCTTTGGAATGAATGATGTTCGAAACCGACTGAATGGGTTGGCAAGTGAGTTAAGAGATTTCTCTCTTTCTAAATTTAATGAACTATCAGGCCTGTATCTGAAGGATGTTATCAGAGGGCAAGCTGATGACTTCAATGTTGAACAAATTCGAGACCTTTCAGAATCGGCTCTTTCTAAAATCTTGGGGCGCGTGAGTGAGGATGTCCTGTCCGATAATGACAAAACCTTACTTAGGCAAAAAGTTACTTCCATCAGATCAAACCCCTTGGACTCGATTAGTGTTCATGACCGCTTCCTGGCGCACTATTTCTCGAGGTTGGTAGTCGTAAATGAAGAAATCTCCCAAAAAGAGGGAGATATCCTTTCATTTGTCGAGACTTGCAACGACTACCTGCATCCTAGAAAGCAGATCGTTTATGATGAAACGACTTTCAGCACAGCAATCTATGACCAGGTATCTGGCCCCATCGACCTAAGCCTGCTCTCATCAGGTGAAAAACAAGTTATTTCCGTCTTTGCTCATCTCTTTCTGGATAAGCAGGAGGTTCAAACTGTAATCATTGATGAGCCTGAATTATCGTTGTCGGTTCCATGGCAAAAGCGCTTTCTAGAGGACATATTGAAGAGTAATAGATGCAGCTTTCTACTCTCTGTAACGCATAGCCCGTTTGTCTATCAGAATAGCCTCCGGCAACATGCGTTAGATCTTCGCAAGAACATGTATTGATCATGAGGGCGGGACCATTGGAAGACTATGCCGATTACCTTGCCGCTGAGGCTGTTTCGGAGAATGCTGCAGTACATGAGTTCATAGCGTCCTATCAGGATGAAAATGAAGTTCACGTTTTTCTGGAGGGTGAAGAGGACTTTATATACTACTTGCCCGAAATAAGAAGGTTGGCAGGCTCAAGGAAAGTGCTTCCATATAATTGCGGCGGGAAATGGAACGTCGTGGAGGCTCGAGACTTTATCGAGGGATCCTATGATGTAATGGCTCTATTTTTTGTAGATAGAGATTACGACGACTTGCTAAACCGGCAAGCAAGGAAAAGTGAGTCTCTTTATATAACTGATGGCTATTCTATTGAGAATATGATGTCTTCCGATGAGGCCGCGGATGTGCTTTTGACTGATATTCTCGCCTTGCCTGCTAGGGATGCGTGTCGCCTAAAGAGCCGTATTCTGAAAATTCAAAATCAAGTTAAGTTTAGAATGTATGCTCTTGCGGCTTGGATATTGGCTGCAAAGGATGCTTTTTGCAGTCCAAACTTAAACAACACTAACTCCATGGGATCTCTTCTCGCGGTTTCAAGCGATGGAGATCTTTTGTTCTGCGGTCAATGTTTTCTAGACTTCAAAAGGAAGGTCGATTCGGGAAAAGGTGTGCCTCCTCTAAATCTGCAAGTCAGATGGTATCGCGCTATACGCTCTCTAGAATTCAATACGATTTGCCGTGGGAAATACCACGCCTGGATCTTCTCCAAATCAACACAATTTGCAATTAAGGAAGAAAATGCAAAGCGCAAAATTGCAAAGAAGAAGATTAGGGAGCCGGAAAGCCTTGCAGGCGCTCGTGTTGTAGAACTTCTCGCGGGGCGCGTTCCCTACCCACCTTCATTGACAGAGTTTTTGGAATCTAGGTTGAGCTAGGAGCCTGCCTGGCCATTCTTAGGGCCAATTGAATTGCCTTATTCTTGTCAAGTCGTACTAGCTAGGAATGAAGAGTTTTCCCTGCTCTGTGGTGTCAGCTTACTTCTGGCTTAGTGTCACCCCATTGGTTGGATGCGGAGGCTATGGTTACTGAAAGTCTATTTGCGGCTGCAACATTCAAGCTAGGCGGCGACGGCAGCTATGGGCTGAGGCTGTGTGAAAACTCCGGATGCTGTATGCTTTTCGGCAAAGACCGGAGGCAGGCATGTCGGGATATATCGAGGGTACTGACCGCAGTCAGGTGACACTTTTTCCGGCCCGGCTGGAAGACTGGATAGACGAGGATAATCCGGTCCGCGTGATTGACCTCTACGTGGACGAGATTGATCTTGGGGAGATCGGTTTCCTGCGGACGGCGCCGGCGCAGACAGGACGGCCCGGCTATCACCCTTCGGTCCTGCTGAAGCTGTTCATCTATGGCTATCTGAACCGCGCCCCTTCGAGCCGTGCCTTGGAGCGGGAGGCTGGGCGCAATGTCGAGGTGATGTGGCTGACGGGTCGGCTTGTCCCGGACCACAAGACGATCGCCGACTTTCGGCGCGACAACGGCCCTGCAATCCGGCGGACCTGTGCGCAGTTCGTCGAACTCTGTCGCCGGATCGGGGTGCTGAAGGGGGATTGTGTTGCCATCGATGGCTCCAAGTTCAAGGCGGTGAATAATCGCGACAAGAACTTCACGAAAGGCAAGATCGCCAGCCGCACCGCCCATCTGGTCGCGAGCATCGAGCGCTACCTTGAAGAAATGGTTCGGATCGACCGTCAGGAAGAGGGCGAGGCCCGGGCCGGGAAGATCGCCAACCTAGCGCAACGCTGCGAGCGCATCCGGCAGGAGATCGAGCGCCTGGTGGACATGGGCGAGGCGCTCAGGGAGAGCCCGGACAGGCAGATCTCCCTGACGGATCCGGATGCCCGCTCCATGGCCACCAGCGCCAAAGGCAGCGGTTTTGTGGGCTACAACGCTCAATCCGCAGTGGATACCGAGACCCATCTGATTGTCGCGCATGACGTGATCAATGCCGGGCATGACCGTGAACAGCTGTCGCCGATGGCCAAGGCGGCGAAGGCCGCTCTCGGACGCGACGAAATGAGCGCGGTGGCAGACAAGGGCTATTTCAGCGGCCGGGAAACTCTGGCCTGTCACGAGGATGGCATCACCACAACCCTCCCCCGGCCCGAGACTTCGGGCAACCGCAAGAAGGGCATGTATGTGAAGGCCGACTTTGCCTATGACGCGGATGCGGATATCTACCGATGCCCGGCAGGTGAGACGCTGACATACCGCTACACGACCGAAGAAGGCGGCCTGGTGGTACGGCGATACTGGACCAACGTCTGTCAGGCCTGCCCTGTCAAGGCGCGCTGCACGACCGGCAGGGAACGTCGTATCACCCGATGGGAACACGAGCATCTGGTCGACGAGATGCGTGGCCGTTTGAGCCGCGACCCGGCCTTGATGGGCCTCAGCCGCTCAACCGTCGAGCACCCGTTCGGCACAATCAAGAGCTGGATGGGAGCGACGCACTTTCGGATGCGAACGCTCAAGAACGTCCGCACCGAGATGGCCTTCCATGTCCTCGCCTATAACATCAAGCGGATGATAGCCCTGATCGGGGTACGTGGGCTTTTGGCTGCCATTCCGGCCTGATGGGCGGCGCTCAGCTCAAATCGTACCGCAAAAAACGCCACAAGAGCGCGGATTCAGCCCTCTCCGGCGCATAAGGCGCTAAAGTGACCCAAAATCCGGCTGCCTCCACAAAATCGACTGAAACTTCCTTATCGTCGAGAAACCAAACGAGTTTCCACACACCCTCGGCTCTCACCAAGATTTCGCCGCCACCAGGCAGAACCTCGGCTTTTGGGACACGGATGGCAGCACATCATCGGAAACGCCGCAGGATCAATCTCTTGGCCGGAGCTGTCGATGGCCGGTTCCTGTCCACGCACAATAAGGGTCTTGCTGCGTTGGCATTCGGCGGCAGGGAGCCCACTTCGACCAATGCTGCGCGCTGCATGACTTTCTACTTCCCACAGGCGGGGGTATTCCCGCCTGTGTCCCTTCCCTGCAGGATCAGCAGGTGTGATCCGGAACTAACTTGCCGGTACAGTGCGGTGCTGTCTCCATAGGCAATGCCCGAGACCGGGACTTTCTGAACATTCGCGGCTCATGCTCCCCATTCGCAGAAGTTGCGAAGTGCTCCAAGAGTAAGCGCGGCAGGCAGAGGCTCGCCGCGGTCCGAACCGGTCGGCCGCTAGGCTAAGCACCAGTATTCAGTCGGCACAATTGCTCTGCATCGCACTGCCGCACCCCACGGCTTCTCCACGCCCGGTTTTCCGCGTCCTGGCCCGAGCCAGCCTCAGTCCCGGATCACCGCCATGACTGCGCCGCCAAGCTCCTTCAGGGCCGCGTTGCGCGTGCCGAAATCCGCATCTGCGTCAGACAGAAAGATGGTGATGATCCACGGCGCACCCTTGTCGGGCGTGACCATTGCGATGATGTTGCGCGTGTGGCTGCCGCTGCCAGACTTGTCGAAGACCTGCCAGTCCGTGGGCGTGTCAGCGCGCAGCAGGTTGCCCGTCACGCCGCCATGGCTCATCCAGTCCGCCAGCTGATCGCGCGATGCCGGGGACAACGCACGTCCCAGCAGCAGCTTTTCCAGCGTGGCAGACATTGCAGCCGGGGTCGTGGTGTCGCGCGGATCGCCGGGGACGAATGCGTTCAGATCGGGCTCGCGCCGGTCCAGGCGGCTGACCGGGTCGCCGATGCTGCGGAAGAATTGCGTAACTGCCTGCGGCCCGCCCAGATGGTCGATCAGGATGTTGGCTGCAGTGTTGTCGCTCATGTCGATGGCGGCAAGGCACAGCGCGCCAATCGTCATGTCCCCGCCAACCCGTGTTTTTGCGACCGGCGAGTAGGACTGCAGATCCGCCTCGCGTACCGGCAGCGCATCGGAAAGAGCCAGTGCCCCCGCATCGCGCTGCGCGAGCACGGCCCCGCAGATCGGCGCCTTCACGGTGCTGTTCATCAGGAAACGTTCATCCTCCCGGTGCGACCAGACCGTCTGCCCTCCAACTTCTTTGAGCGACAAACCGACGCGCCCGCCAAGCCTCTGCTCAACTTGCGACACAGTTTCGGCCAGCGCCTCGAGGCGCGTTTCGGCGGCGGACAAGGTGGCCAGAGACAGGCCAAGAGCGAGCCCCGCCGCAGCGCGCGACAGGACGGAAGCGGTGAACCGCATGGGACGTTCCTTTCGGGATAAGAGCTAAAGACGACATCAGATGATGTCATGCGGCTGGTATAATTCAGCTTGATCCAGCGCTACAAACGACAAATCTTATCACCTGCCATTAGCTGAGGTATTGCCATGGATCGCCCCGACCTGCCGTTGAACGCCCTGCGCGTGTTCGAGGTTGCCATGCGGCAGGGCAGTTTCACCAAGGCCGCCGTCGAACTGCGCGTGACCCAGGCCGCGGTCAGCCATCAGGTCGCGCGGCTGGAGGATCTGCTGGGCGTCACCCTGTTCCTGCGCACCTCTCAGGGGCTGGTGCCGACCGACGAGGGGCAACGGCTTTTCCCGGTGCTCGAACACGGGTTCGATGCGATGGCGCGGGTGCTCGGCCGCCTTGGCGGGCAGCGTGACGTGGAGGTGCTGAAGGTCGGCGTGAACACGACCTTTGCGCTCGGCTGGCTGATGCCGCGGGTGGAAGCGTTCCGGCAGGCGCATCCAGAGATCGATCTGCGGATTTCGACCAACAACAACCGGGTGGAGATCCTGCGCGAGGGGCTCGACATGGCGATCCGCTTCGGCACCGGCGGCTGGACCGGACATGACGCAATCCCGCTAATGGAAGCACCGTTGGCGCCGCTCTGCGCGCCGCAGCTGGCGGCGCGTCTGCAGCATCCAACGGACCTCGCGCAGGCGACACTTCTGCGCAGCTACCGCAGCGCCGAGTGGCCTGGCTGGTTCGAAGCGGCAGGCGCACCATGCCCGCCGGTCACGGGCCCGGTCTTTGACAGCTCAGTAGCGCTTGCGGAACTTGCCGCCTCGGGAGCAGGTGCGGCGCTGCTGCCGGTCGCCATGTTCGAGAGTTTCATAGCCCAAAGCCGCCTGGCGCAACCTTTCTGCGTCACCTTTTCCGCCGGCCGCTACTATCTTGCCTGGCCGTCAGACCGCCCGGCAACACGGGCGATGAACACATTTTCCCTATGGCTTTCCGGGCAGCGCACAGGAGAGCCAAAGCTGATGCCCCTTGCTGGATCGGGAGAAGCATGAGCACTCAGTATTGCCGCCACTCATGGACCGGCAAGGCCGCGCGATGCACGAACGGTTGGTTTTCTGAAGCCTCACTTCGGAGTGGGCCAATGATCGTGTGCCCTCCCTCCCTAACAGAGGGTGTATAAGATTGTCGGTTAAGGGCCCGCACGAAGCCTTTATTACCCGACTTCTGCCAGGCAGAGAGTGATCGCTTTGGCAGATTTTCTTTAGCTGAGGCGCCTTCAAGAAATTCGTTTGAACAGATAGGCAAAAGGCGATCTTGTATAGGCGATACCGCGCCCAGAGGCCTTGATGTTTCCCACGGTGATCGACTGCGGCTTTTTCGGCACCATGTAGGCGTCCAGCTCCTTATCTGAAATACGGTAGTGGTCCCCTGCGGCGGTTACAACCGCAGCCAGTTCAAATCTCGGATCCAGCCCTGCAAGCGCTGCATCTCCATGACTGGAATTGGCCAGAAGCACACCGCCAATACGCAGCAAATGGCCGCAGGTTTCCGAGATGAACCCCGCATAGAGCGAGATCAGCAGGTCAAAGCTCTGCTCCTGTAAGGCCAGCGACCTGTAGTCGCCTGAAACGAAGCTGACCCGCCCGTTCATGTTCCCGCTATGATCGCAGATAATTTGCGCCACCCCTTCGTCATCGGCAAAGAACGCCTCTGCCCGAGTGTCCATATCTGCGTAGGTCACATCGCCGTAGACAAAAGAGGGGGCTATATCGACATAGCTGCCTGGATAGAGGACCTTGCGCGCCGGAACGGCGGCGCTGACGGCCTGAAACAGCCGCCAGCGGTCGCCTTTATGGCGATCCTGTTTGTTCCACAGGATTTGGGTTCTTCGTTTCAACGCGCAGCTTCCGGTCCGTTGTTCCAAAGGTCCATGGCAATCTGATGGGCTATCATCTCTACGCAGAACCCGCCTTCTGCAACCGCTGCCGCGACACCGCTGAATCCGGTCCGGGCATCCCCAACCACGTATAAGCCAGGCACATTTGTTGTTCCCGCAGAGTCGGCCCGTTCCGGCATCCCCCAGTCATTCTCACCTTTTGCCAATACTCCCAGACGTTCTGCAAAACCGGTGGAGGGTGCGGAAAAATCCTCAACGGCAAATCCGCTTTGCCGCGCTATTTCCCGGCCATCCTCCAGCGTGACATGTGTGAGAATTCCTTCGGCGGATCGCAAGCCTGCAATATTGCCTTCCTCAACCGGGACACCCTTGGCAATCAGTTCAGCCTTCACCTTGGCGTCCAACGGCCGCCCATTGGTGAAAACGATCATATCGTCGGACCAAAGCCGCATCATCGGTACGAAATGCTCGACCTCATCGTGACCGAAGATCGCCAGCGCCTCCCCGGCATGCTCAAAGCCGTCACAAAACGGGCAGGGATAGACCGATTTTCCGTACACTTTTTCGATGCCGGGCAGCGCCAGCTGATCCAGATCGTCACGGTAGCCAGTTGCAATCACCATGCGTGCGCCGGTCAGAGTCTCACCACCCCAAGTCGTTACGGAAAAGCCCCCAGGCAGTTGTGCCACATCCACTGCCTTGTCGGCGATGTAGCGTACGGAAGGGTATTTACGGAGTTGCTCCTTGGATACTTCCAGCAGCGTGCTGGGATGCGCTCCGTCCCGTGTCAGAAAGCCATGCGAGGCTGTAGTGACGAAGTTTCGGGGCGCCTCGGCGTTTATAAAGGCGGTTTTGAGCCGGCTTCGCCCGGCTACCAGAGCCGCTGATTGCCCGGCCGGGCCGCCGCCAATGATGATAAGGTCGTAAAACACGCCTGCCATTTCTGTCTCCAGTTCTCAGTGCCATACCATTGACGGCTAGATAGGCTGCCTCCCTGCGTTGCTGGAGAGCGCAGATTTGGGTATTATCGGCTGATCTTATGGTTTTCAGGGTTTTCACATGGCGACGGACAATTCCGCTACTGCGCCGCATCCGCCCTGCTTTGTCATCCACGAAACGGGGGTGAAAACATCACCCGGCGCTGTTTGCGTCCATGCTGAACACGGGCTGATCCTGGTTTGCGACGGCTGGTTCACCATGGAGCAGCGCTATGAAGCCCTGTCCCTGCCAGGGACGGTTACGGTTGTTCCTGCTGGCGTTCCGCATGTTCCGCTGGCGGGCGAGGATCTGGAATACTGGCTGCTGGGGTTTTCGGCGGGAGGGTTAGGATTTGACGAAGCCCAGGCCGTCATGCGCCCGTTTGCCGAGGTCAGGCTTGGCGCAGCACCGGTGATTGCGCTGGACGATCCGGCTCAACAGCGTTTGCTGACCTGGTTCAAAACCCTTGCAGCGGAGACAAACGAACAAACCGACGAAAGCGCTGAGGTGCAGCGCAGCCTTATCACGCTGATTCTGGCCGAGATCACACGAGCCATCCCAAAGCCGCAGGAGGGCATGGCGAAATCTGCATTGGTTGCCAAGGCACTGCGTTACATTCAGTTGCATAGCCTGTCGCCAATATCGTTGAGTGACGTCGCCGCAGGCGTGGGCCGAACCGCCCCCCATGTTGCGGCAACCGTTAAATCTGAGACCGGTTTTACCGTTGGGACTTGGATCACGTCCGCCCGGGTCGCAAAAGCAGCTCAGCTCCTGCAGCATACCGATTTGACAGCCGCCCAAATTGCACCGCGCGTCGGTTGGCAGGACACAACGCATTTCATCCGCCAGTTCCGGAAAATCTATGGAACCACCCCTGCCGCCTGGCGCAAGACGATGCGACAGGCAAAATAGCAGCGGAAATCCGTCGCAACTATTTGCGCGAAGGATGATCTTGCTTCGCACCACGTGAATTGGCGCTACTGCAATAAAAGCGGGCTCAACCTGGACCGGCCGTTTAAACCAGAAGCGGCGAGCTCACCCTTTGAGCCCATCCTTGACAGCTCGCTGTGGTGCCGCGAAGGGCCGCTTCCGGTATTTTAACTTTGCGGATTGCCTCAAAGGCCCAGCTGGCATTGCGTAAAATATTGCGGCCACAGCTAGTTAGGCCTGGAAACCTGGCAGCTCCTTGGCCAGCATATCTATGAAATGTCTCACTCGTGGTTCCAGAAACCGCTTATGCGGATACAGGGCAATAATCGGCACCTCACCGCAATCGACGTCCGGTAAAATCCGCACCAGTGTCCCAGCATTAAGGTCATCTTTCACTAGGGTACCCGGCAAAAAGGCGATGCCCATTGCTGACAGGGCCGCTTCGCGGAGCCCTTCCGCACTGTCGAGCCGCAAACGCACGCGTCCCGGTGCAGTGCTCCAGAACCCGGGCGCTTCTTGTAAAGCCCAGGCCTGGCGCTGGCCGACACTTGAGAATTGCAGCAGGTCGTGTGCGCTCAGTTGATCAAGATTCTGCGGCCTGCCCAGATCCTTTAAATATTCAGGTGATGCGCACAGCACAGGCCGATCTGTCATCAAGGTGCGCGAGATGAGGGACGTATCAGGGGAGGAGACACCGACCCGCACAGCGAGGTCGAAACCCTCTTTGATGATACGGGTGACGGTATCGGAAAAACTGATTTCGAAACGAACTTCGGGCCATTCTTTCTGAAAGCGGCGAACAACGGGCATCAAGAGCCGCCGTCCCAGTGCATCGGGCGCTGCGATCCGAAGTGTCCCGCTGGGGATACCGTCAGTGCCCGCCATGCTCGTGTCGGCAGCGGCAATTGCTGCTTCGATGGCCTGTCCCTGGCGGTACAGTCTTTGCCCTTCTTCAGTCAGGCTAATCGCGCGGCTCGTGCGGTTCAGGAGACGGACACCGTACCTGTCCTCGAGCCGTGCTACTGCTTTTCCCGCCGTTGACCGGGACAGACCGAACGCTCTGCCGGCAGAAGCGAAATTCCCGGTCTCCACCACGGACAGGAAAACCAGAATATCATTTACCTTTGAACCGGCCATTTCACTCCTCTGGGCGAAATTTCTTCGCCTCAGCCACGAACAGGGTTCGCCTTTAGTTCAGCTTACATTGAACGCCATCAAGCGCAATAAAGGGAAATGAAATGTCGAACACACTCATCCGGATGAACCCGGCAACGCTGCCGGACGCCAGTAAGGTCGGCTACTCCCAGATCTCCATCTCTAATCCTGGCCGGCTGGCATTTGTCTCCGGTCAAGTTGCGTGGGACGCGGCGGGGTCTGCGGTGCCGAAAACGCTCGAAGCGCAAACCAGGCAAGTCGTTGCAAACCTCAGCGCCGCCCTGCAGGCCATCGGTGCCAGCACCAGCGATATCGTTCAGATGCGGATCTACATGATGGAGCTGAACGACGAGACAATAGGCGTCGCAATGGCGCAGATCGCAGGATTCCTCAAAGGCGAGCAGCCAAGCTTGACCGGTATCGGCGTCGCTGCATTGGCGGGGCCTGATCTTCAGATTGAGATTGAAATGGTTGTTCAAATTCCGACCTGAAGCAGGAAGAGGCGCGGAGTGATAAACTAAACGCGGATATTGTGATTTCAAGCTGCAGTGTCCGCAAAGTCCGCTCACCGTTGGTCGATCCAGGTTGCGGCAAAGGGGTGGATTGAATTTTGCCCTTCGAACCGACTGTCAACGGCCGGTTTAGCGACACATGCTGCTTTACAGCGAAAACCACGCCGCACCCGCGAGCGAATGCTGCGTCAGCAAACACAAAGAAAGGCAACGGCAGCAAAGTCCCCTGCAGCATACCTTGGCTTGTCAACTAGCAAAGGTCAGCAAACCGCGCGACCTGCATGAGCACCCGTCACGGCTGAAAGGCAGGACGGATGTCTGCTTCAGGCTGAGGCTGTGTGGAAACGTGCGCCCGCGATCTCTCTCGTTGAGCTCATTTCCGCAGATGATCCGGAAAACCATTCAAATGGACGAGAGATTGCAGATATCTGGCGCTTCAGCTGAACAAGGGGATCGATTTGAGTTTCCACACTCCCTCGGCTGGCTGCGGAAGTGCAGTTTGCTTTGTGCGGCACTCTAGGCGCCTAGTCCTTGTGCCGCGCCGCCGCATGAGGATCCCGGCAGTAAAGAAAGCTCTTCTGAGTATAGGCGCAGCAAGAGCTGATGTTCGCACTCATGCGGCGGCGGAAAAACCCTACATCGAAAGCATGTTCGGTCCCACGAAGCCGATACTGCTCAGTCTCCTGCATGGATACACAGGTCGCAAGCCAGGCGAACTACCTGGGTACGATGCGAAGGCAGCCGGCGTGCTGGACGTCGATCTCCTGTACGAGATCCTCAACTTTTTTCGACGAGTATCTTCTTGTGTTCGCTGCCCGCTTTGCGGCCTCTGCCTGCCGCCACTGGTCTCTGCCGTCCATTATCCGGCAGCGCATTCCGCGGCGGTGTCCCAAGATGAATTCAGGCTGCCCTCGCATGAGCGGTCAAGGAGAACGCAGAGAGGCTTGTGTGATGCACTTAAGCTCCCAGCCGTTTGCGGGTGTCCTCATCCTGATCGCCATCTGCCATGCGCCCGAATGCCTGCCGCCACCCCGGTGCCAGATCCGCCAATTGCGACAGAACGTCTGCATCATCCCGGGAAATCCTGCGGGTCAGGCGGGCACGGGTGACCCGCAGAACGCTCCAGTCCGGATGGCGCCTTTCGGCCAGCGTAATCCGGTCGCCAGCAGCGGCATCCCCTTCTTCCAGAACGCGGTAGTACCACCCCGTGCGGCCCGTTTTCTGAAACAGATAGGGCATCTTTGCGTTGCCTGTGTGCAGCCCCAGTTTCCAGCACGGCTGGCGGCCCTGGCTGATCTGCACCGTCGCAGACCCCAGCCTGAGGATATCGCCGATGCAGAGGTTTTCTTCTGTCAGGCCAATTGTGGTGATGTTCTCGCCAAAGGCAGCCGCCTCAGTGCCAGCAGCCATATGCCCCTCGCGCTGCCAGGCGGCATAGTGATCGAAGGCATAGTGATGAACCGCCTTTTCAGCGCCGCCATGCACCGTCAGGTCCGCCTGCGCATCGCCTGTAAACCCGGTCAGCGTGACGGCCTGGCGGCCGGACACCTGGTCCTTTTGAATGGCCGAGGGCGCTTTGCCGTCCCAGCGGGTCCGGACAGTGCCAAAGAAAATGCCGCCGATTTCTGCCGACAGGTCAGGATGTGTCATTCAGGGTTCCCTGTGCTCAATGCAAATCTTGTGTTTTTCCCCAGCCGCCAAAGCCAGCCCCAGCAGGGTGCAGAAGCCGTGTTCTGCGCTGGCATCATGATAGGCGCAGGTCCGGCAACGGCCGAACGAGTGGCCTCCGTTGGCTGCCAATGCCAGATTCAGGCTTTGCATCAGGCCATCTTTCAGGCTGCGCTGCACATCCGGCGGCAGGCTGCCGATGGCCTTGGCGATCGGATTCGCCTGCTCCGCCGCTGCAAGACCGTCCTCAGTGAGCGCATAGGATATTGACCGCTGGTCGGAGTCCTGCCGCCGCTCGGTGGCATACCCCTTGCGCACCAGCGCCTTCAGCGTCTGGGACATCGTGCCGCGCGTTGTTCCGAGATACTCCGCCACATGCGACGGGGACCGGGAAAACTGATTGGCTTCAGACAGATACTCAAGCGCGGCCTTTTGCGTCGGGTTCAGGTCCCCGGTCCAGCCGCCCGCGGAATCTATCCTGGCAAGACGGTTGATGAGGATACGGATGCCATGATCGTTTTTCATAGGCAACCAATAGCGAGTCGAAATTAAAGTTGCAATCCACCTCTCCATTTAGTAGCGAGTCGCTGCCAAATAACAGGAGACGATTATGAAACTGTCCTTTGCCGTGTTTGCCGCTGCTGCCTTCACAGCCTCCGCCGCCATCGCCGGCGGCGGCCACGCCCTGCATCAGGAGGGGGCCGTCATGTCCCCTGCCGATCCTGGCAAGGCGGCGGATTTTGACATTCTGGCCGCGCATGCGCATCGCGATGGCAATACTGTGACCTTCCACATGACCACTGCCGGCACCGCAGGCGCTTCGGTCCCGGATGCATCCGGGGCCGTTGGCGGTGCAGATGTCTGGTCTTATGTGTGGCCGACCTCTCTGGACCCTTCCGCAGTGGGGTTCGAGGGCGGCACCGGAATTCTTGCGCTGGCCGCAACCAGCCATCCGGATTTCGACGACACGCCGCTTTATGATGAGAACGGCGATGGCGACCCGGCCAATGACGGCGTCGAATGGCACAGCCATTGGGTGGTGCTGACCCCGTCAGACGCCTGCGGCCCGGGCGCCCTGTCCGTGCGCGACATTGCCGAAGGAACCGCGCCCAGACTGCCCGCAACATGGCCGGGGTTCCCGGTCTTCCTGGACAGCCCGGGCTTCACACCGCTGTTTGACGGGCCGGAAATCAGGGTGAACGCCGGATTTGCCAGCGATGTCCAGCTGGAGGGCGTTGCCTATGACGGTGTTACATCCGCCCTGCGGGTGAATGCAAACATCCACGCCCCGCTGCTCTGTGTCACCGATGTCTTCGATGTTGCCTCAGGCGACCTGAGCCTGCCCGGCAAGCTTCAATAATCCGCACCGGGCAGCCGCCGCAAGAAAGGCGGTTGCCCCTCATTGAGGAGAAAGCAAATGCAAGCACCAGAATTGCAGGTATCCGAATGGTTCAACACCAATGAAGATCTCAGTCTTTCAGACTTGAAAGGGAAGGCCGTGCTGATCGAGGCCTTCCAGATGCTGTGCCCCGGGTGTGTCTTGCATGGCATTCCACTGGCGCAGAAGGTGCAGCGGCACTTTCCCAGCGATAAAGTTGCGGTGATTGGTCTGCACACTGTTTTCGAGCACCATGATGCCATGTCGCCTGTGTCGCTGAAGGCCTTTTTGCATGAGTACCGCATCACGTTCCCTGTGGCGGTCGACACGCAGGGGGCTGGCCCGCTGCCGGAAACCATGTCCGCCTTCGGGATGCGCGGAACGCCAAACCTTATCCTGCTGGATCAGGCCGGCCGGATTGCGGCGCATCATTTCGGCCAGGTTTCAGAACTGCAGCTAGGGGCGGAGATCGGCAATCTACTTGCAGGCAGGGCTGCCTCAATGACCACCTAGCCCGGGACCGAAGTTTCCAGCAAGTGCGATGGCAGCGGCTGCCCGGTGTGACTGGCTGGCCGGACACTCTGTTTGGACGGAACACCGGTTCACCGGGACCTGCTGCTGGCACCTGAAAAGCCCACGGCCCATCTGAAGCCCAGTGTGCCGGGCTGCCAGCAGGGCAGCGTCATGCCCTGCCTGCAGCGATCAGGGGTGCGGATGCGAAACTCCGAAGCGATTGATCAGGTAGGAAAAAATGTCTTCATCTTTCTCGATTCGGCGCACATCTCCCACACCAGCTTCGCTGAGGTCCGCCGAATGCGTGTCATCCCCGTCCGGCAGGACAATATGCGGGCAGCCCTGGCGATCGCCGGTGTATCCGGGCAAATCCCCGCGCGGGCGGGTGAAATCCACATAGCGCACATCAAGCTCCTGACGGATTTTCGGGAACATGCTCAGAAGACCTTCAACTTTCAGGCAGGCCGGGCAGTAGAATGGCGTATCGCCATATTCCGGATCGTTAAAGTCTGATTTCAGAAGGTACAGGATGGCTTCAGCCATGGATCATTCCTTTCAGGGTCCGCCGCTGCAGATAGTCAGGCTGGCTGCCGGTGTGCTTTTTCCGCTTGTGTCGAGCGCCGCATGCGCTTGACATATCGAACGTCGATGTATATCGCCACAGCATGAGCATCAATACCAAATCTCCGGACCTCCTTAGCCCCGGCTACTGGAACAGCACCATCAGGATGAGCTTGTCCAAGTTCTTCATTCTCTGTGTTCTGTGCGACCGCGACTTGCATGGCTATGACATAGCCAAGGAAGTCATCAACAGAACAAAGGGGTGCTGCGCCCCGAAGGAAGGCACAATCTATCCGGTTCTGAAACAGTTTACTGAGGGTGGTTACGTCACCTATGAAACGGAGACCGTCTCCGGCCGGGAACGCAAGATTTACACGGTCACTGACAAGGGCCGTGAAGCTTTCAAAGTCGGACTCGGGGAATGGATGAAAATCACACAGGCCCTGAATGATTGTGCGGGCACGGCTGAAGCTTAGTCTCAGCCGTTTTTTTTGCCCTCCACCTTAGATGATCGATGCATCGTTAGACTACATATGAGATATTCACCCGATATCGCACACGCGGATGCTTTTTCTGTCGGCCGATATGCCAGGCAGATGCGTGCAGCCTTCCCTGGGAAGCTTGCACGCCCCGTCCCAGCAAGCAAATGCTTGGAGTTCCTTTGATGCAGACGTCAGCAAACGAGACAATCCACGCGGCAGAATTCAGTCCGGTTTTCCTGTCCGCATTTGGATTCGCTCAGCTATGCTCGTGGGGCACGCTTTACTACGCATTTCCGCAAATGGCTGAGGCAATGGGCGCCGAGTTCGGATGGGCCAAATCCGAGATCTATGCTGCGTTGACAATCGGGCTTTTGATGTCGGCACTGGTGTCCGTCCCGGTCGGCGCCGCGATTGATAAAGGGTATGGCCGTTTGATTATGACCGGGGGCTCGATCCTGGCGGGGATTTTGTTCTTGGCGTGGTCACAGACTCAGTCACTGCTGTGGTTCTACGTTGCTTTTGGCGGCATCGGCTGTCTTCAAGCGGCTGTCCTGTATAACGCTTCCTTTGCTGTTGTCGCCCGGCACTGCGACACCTCCAAAACTCGGGATTACGTGACAACCCTCACCCTATGGGGAGGGTTCGCCAGCACGGTTTTCATTCCCCTGATCGAATATCTGATGGGCTATTTTGACTGGCGCCAGGTTCTGATGGCTCTGGGCTTGGTCAACATTCTGGTTTGCGCAGGCATCTACTCTTTCCTGCCCCGCGCAGGTGCAGCCAGCACTGGCAAAACCCCGAGCCCGGAGAAAACCATGCCCAAAAACGCTCCGGCATGGGCGCTGCGTCAGCCGGTCTTCTGGGCGCTCCTGATGTGCTTCGTACTCTATGGCGCCATGGAGACATCCTTCCGTTTCCACCTCTATCCGCTGCTCGGTGAAAACGGCCTCTCAAGCGAAAATGCTGTCTTTATCCTGGCTCTGTTCGGTCCTGCCCAGGTTGCAGGGCGGGCATTCATGAAGATCTTTCAGACCAGAAGCATTGCATCCATCGGAATTTTTGTCGCCTCCGTCTTTCCTTTGGCATTGTTGGCCTTTGCCTTGTTCCCGCAGAGCTTTCCCGTGCTGGTCGCTGCCGCAATCGCTTACGGGGCCGCAACAGGCATCATGACAATTGTCATGGGGCTGTCCGTTCCGGAACTTTTGAGCAGAACATCCTACGGGGCAATCAATGGCATGCTCAACACGCCTGCCCTTATGAGCAAGGCCTTTGCCCCCGCAATCGCAGCGCTCGTCTGGAGCAGCAGCGGCAGCTATGCCGGGCTCCTCTACGGTCTGGCGGCCGTCAGCGCCACCATGATGCTGGCTTTCCTATCCGCAGTTTTCATCTCCAACCGCAACTCAGTCACTAACAAGGCCCCGGCCTGAAGGAGAACCTCCATGAGCACCTTTGACACCGCTCCCGAAAAGACTGGCGACAACTTTGTGCGCCACAATCCGAATTTCCTGAAAATGGTCTTCGGAAAGGAAGAGATGACCCCCTTGTGGGTTGCCGATATGGATTTTGCAATCGCAGATCCGATCAAAAATGCCATGCTGCGCATCGCAAACCGCGGACAATTCTGCTATGAATTCAACGCCAAAGGCGTGTTTGCCGCAATCTCTGGCTGGTATGAGCGCCGCCATGGCCTGACGCTGAATCCCGACAATTTCGAGCAGGTGACAGGTGTGCTGACAGCTGTATCGATGCTGAACCGCGAGCTGACCGAGGCTGGTGACAGCGTGCTGATGCAGGTGCCGGCCTACCACCAATTCGGCAAGGTGATCAGCGGTGCCGGACGCGAAGTGGTCAAGAGTGCGCTGCGCAACACAGACGGCGTTTACGAGATGGACTTTGACGATCTCGAAGAAAAGCTGAGTGCGCCTGACGTCAAAGCGATGATCCTGTGCAATCCGCATAACCCGGTTGGCCGCGTCTGGAGCGAGGATGAGCTTGCCAGGCTGGCTGCTCTGGCCGCCACACACGGTGTGACCATCATCAGCGACGAGATCCACGCTGACATCATCTACAGCGGCCACAAGTTCACCAGTCTGATGGCGGTAGACGCAGCGAACCACGTGGCGGTGATCGGCTCTCCGGCCAAGACTTTCGGCCTGCACAGCATCTCGAATGGTTACGTCTATACAGAGAACGCGGATATTCTGGAGCGTTTCAAGAAAACCGCCGATTCCATGTATCTGACGCACAGCAACGCCTTTACCCTGGCAGCAACCGTTGCAGCCTATGAAGAAGGCGATGCCTGGGTGGACAAACTGATCGCCTATCTGGAAGGCACCGTGAACTGGATCGATGGCTTCTTGAAAGAGGAACTTCCTGCAATCAAGATGTCACCGGTTGAAGGCACGTATCAGGTTTGGCTCGACTGTTCGGCAACAGGCCTTGAGGGCGACGCCTTGAAGGCAAAACTCAGCGAGTCCGGCTTTGGTGCCACACCTGGCACCTGGTTTGATCAGGAGGCAACCCGATTTATCCGGGTGAACATCGCAGCCCCCCGGGCCGATATCGAAGCCGCATTCAAGCAGTTCAAAACGGTGATCGACAGCTCTGGCGCGTCTGATTGCGCCCCGGCTGCCTGCACTCCCAAATCAGATAGCTGCTGCTGAGACTGACCCCGTACAGTCATTGCCAGCAGCCAACTTGGGCTGGGAGACCCGGCAAACGCGTTTGCAATCTCCCGGCCCCTTTCGGCCTCAAGGTTTTCCGATCCACCAGTGCGGGACGCAGCTACCTTCCCGCGCAGGTACCACGGCCCTTAGCGTCCAATAACTGCCTGAGTGAGTGGCTCGATCCTGCAGGCGCTGCTGTTATGGTTGCTGCAAAGGCTTGCCGCTGACTGGCGTGCGGACAGAGAGAGCCGCCAATGATCGCATAAGCCCCCGGCAGGACAGTGCCTGAAAAACGGCATTAAGATCAGAGTTTGCAATCAAACGAGCTTGGTGACTGGCTGTGAATACCTGAATATGAGGCCAGAACCGGAACCGGATAGGTTTCGGCCCGGGCGAGTCTCATATGGGTTTCAGAGTTCCGCGCGGCCGCCATCCACCACGATCTCGGCACCCAGCATGTAACTTGAGGCGTCGCTGGCCAGAAACAGGACCGCGGAAGCAACCTCATCCGGCTGGCCCATCCGGCCCGCTGGCACCTGCGTGCCGATCCGTTCGACATAGGCCCGGAAATGGTCATCCGTCTCATCCTTTCCGCGGTGAATCGGCGTCACGATGGTGCCGGGGCTGACGCAATTCACGCGGATCTTGCGCTCCAGCAGCTCCGCTGACATGACCCGCGCAAAGGAACGCACCGCTGCCTTGGAGGCCGATAGCAGCGCCTTGCCAGGTGTGCCGATCTGATTGAGCCAGGAGGTGTTCAGGATGATCGAGCCGCCTTCCGGCATCAGGGGCAGCACGGACTGGACAGTAAAAAAGGTGCCTTTCACATTCACATCCGTCAGCCGGTAGTACATCGCCTCATCGGTCTTGCCGAGCGGTGTATTGAATGCGGCGCCTGCATTGGCAAAGAGGATATCAACTTTGCCGAACTGATCTTCAAGTGCCGCCTGCATGCGCTCCAGATCATGCGCCTGGCTGATGTCAGCCTGAATGGCAATTGCATCGCCGCCAAGTGCGGCGCAAGCGGCTTCCAGTTTATAGGTGTCCCGTCCAGTGATAGCGACGCGGGCGCCGTTCAGCTGCAGCATTTTCGCGGTGGCAAGGCCAATTCCGCTGGAGCCGCCGGTGACAAGGGCGGTTTTTCCGTCGAGCATGACGTATGTATCCCGATTGATGGTGTTGAAAAGACCCGGAGCGGAGCGGCTCCCGCATGATGGGGGGGGCGGAAACAGCGGTTTCCGCTCCGGGCAAAGGCAAACCTGGTTTGCCCGGCTGGATCGCGGCGGGCCGCAATCCAGCCTCTCTCAGCCAGGTCTCAGCGCTGGCTTTCCTCTTTTTCCCAAAGGCTGCCAAAGTAGTCCTGCGCGGGCATTTTCACCTGCGGCAGGGTCTCATGGCTCACGCTGCCATCCTCCGGCAAAAAGCCGTTTAGATGCAGGATGTAGGCAGTGACCGCATAGGTCTCCTTGTCGCTCAGCTCTTTGGGGTTGAACGGTGGCATGGCCACGCGAACATAGTCGAAAATTGAGGTCGCGTAGGGCCAGGAATGCCCGGTGGACCAGAGGAAGCCGTGCTCCGGCTTGCCCTCACTGGCAAGTATCGGGATGTACTTGCTCATATCCCCTTCGCCCTTTTCACCGTGGCAGGCGGCGCATTGCTCCTCATAGACCACCTTGCCGTCCTGGACCGTTCCGCCGCCGGGCGGCAGGCCCTCGCCGTCGGGAAAGACGGTGGTGTAGAAGTTTGCGAGCTCCTCTGCCGGAACCTCGGTTCCCAGGGCGGGCGTGTCCTGTGCCGCGGCAGCACCTGCCGTCATCAGGACAATTGCGGCAGCCCTCGCCAGTACATGATTAGAAGACATTGGCGATGGCCCCCTGTCCGTCGATTTGCCAGGCCTGAATGGCGTTGTAATGGTTGCGGCTTCCCTCAAGATAGCGGCTCTTCCATTCCTGATGGGTGGGCTGGGTGTTGCCCCATTCATCCGTTGCCCGGCTTTGCAAGCGCGCCGGATCCCCGTTCCAGCGCCAAGGCAGGGTGAAGCGGGTCAGCGCTTTGCTGAGCACCGGGCCTTCCAGCTCTGCAGGCACCCAGGTCTTGCCGCCATTGTCGGAAACCTCAACCTTGCTGATCCGGCCATAGCCGGACCAGGCGAGGCCGGTCACCTGGTAATAACCCTTGTCGTGCAGCGTCTGCCCCACTGCCGGAGAGGTGATGACCGACTTGGTCCGCATGTACATGCTGAACCCTTCGATCGATCCATCCGCCAGAGTTTCGCTGTAGTGGCGGCTTTCCTCGCGGGTGTATGCCGGGCGGTCGGTGACTTCCAGCCGGTGCAGCCACTTGACGCTGGTGTTGCCTTCCCAGCCGGGCAGGAACAGGCGCATCGGGTAGCCCTGCGCCGGGCGCAGCCGCTCGCCGTTCTGATAGAGCGCGATGATCGCATCATCCATCAGTTTCGCCAGCGGGATGCTGCGCGCCAGCCCACCCGCATCCGCGCCAACGGCAATGACCCATTTGGCCTTTGGGTCAATACCGGCCTCTTGCAGCAGCAGCTTAACCGGGACGCCGATCCACTCGGAGCCGGAAAGCAGGCCGTATAGGTATTGCAGCGGTATCTGCTGCGGGTCCGAGTGATAGCCGTTGGGCGCAGTATTGCCGCCGCATTCCAGGAAATTGATCCCGCCCGTCATCGGATACCGCAGAAGATCGCTGGCTTTGAATTTCAGCGCGCGTTCGGTCATTCCGTGGATGATGAGTTCATGCGTTTCCGGATCGACATCCGGCACGCCGGAGTGGTGAGCGCCGAAATGCAAGCCCGAAGGGGTGATAATCCCTTTCTGCACATAAAGGGGCGAGAAAGACGCGGTCAGCGTTGACTGCCCGTGCTGCGGAAAAATCTTGCGGACAACACCGGACTCGTGCTGCGACGGGCTGCCGTAGGCTTCATCTTCGGCGCCCGGATAGAGCATGTTGTCCGGGAATTCCCTGGCCTTTGCAGCGCCTGCCGCCAGGGCCGCCGGAGCAGCCGCGGCGCCGGCAGTCAGAAGTGTGGCGCCTGTTTTCAGGAAGTCGCGCCTTCCCAGAAAACCTGTGTTGCGTGTCATGAGTTTCCTCCTTCTATTGAAGCCTTGCGGCCGGCTTTACGCATGGTGCGCGTGGCCCGGCCCGGGCGGAGGCTGCGCCCGGGCCGGTAGTAGATCAGACTGCGTGCCAGAACTGGTAGAGCAGGCCCACGGCAAAGGCGCCGGAAAGCGACAGGCCGAGGTAGAGGGCAAAGACCTTGGGTTTTGCCAGGGCCCAAACGGCCATGGCGGCAGGGATCGAGGTGACGCCACCGGCCACCAGGAAGGCAAGACCAGCTCCCGGCGCCATGCCTTGCTCGATCAGGCCACCGACCAGCGGCAGCGCCGCATAGCCATTCAGATAGGCAGGCACACCGACCAGCGTTGCGGTGACAATCGGCAGCAGGCCTTCACCGCCCAGCGTGGAGGTCACGGTCTCTGCCGGAACCCAGGCCAGCATCAGGCTTTCCAGGATAAAAGCCAGCAGCAGCCATTTGGCCAGGAACAGGGTTGTGGTCCAGGCTGTCGTGGCGAATTTTGCCCGGCGCTCCGCCTCGTGCCAGAATTTCCAGACCACCGGCCTGGGCGCACGCATTTTCGAGCCGCCGCAGCCGCCGTTGCCGACACCGTCGCGCAGCGGGTCTTGCAGAGCGCCGCCGTGGCTCAGCAGATGGACTGTGAGGCCGCCGAACAGACCCAGGCCAACGGCCGCAAGGGTTTTGGCCACGGCAAATTCGGCACCCAGCACGCCGGCGGTCAGGAAGAACATCGAGGGGTCCATGATCGGCGAGGCCAGCCAGAACGCCATGACGGCTGACAGCGGCACTCCCATCGCTAGAAGCGCTGCGATCAGCGGGATCACTCCGCAGGAGCAGAACGGCGACAACCCGCCAGCCACCGCACCCAGGGCGATCATCAGGAGCGGCGAACCGGTGAAGGCCTTTGCCACCAGGTTGTCTGCGCCGGTTGCCCCGGCCCAGGCCGCGACGGCAATTGAAAAAAGCAGGTATGGCGCCGTATGGGCCAGGGCCGCACCGGCGAAGGCTGCGCTGTCTGCGGATTGCGCCGGGTCGAACAGAGCGAGCAGCAGAAGGATGGCCGCGGAGGCCGCCCAGACGCGCTGGTCCTTGGCGAACTGCCAGGCGGCAGCGCCGGGCCTCGGGGTGTTTTCGGTTGCGCTAGTCATTTCCAAACCACCAGTTTTGTAGTTTCTTTTAATCCAAGAAAAGGCCGCCTGCGTCTCAAGCGGTCTCCTCCTTTGCCGTCAGGGTCACACCCGCGCAGCATTCCGACGTCAGAAAGTTCACGACAGACAGCATGACGGGATAGTCAACCCGGTTGTACACTTCGCGCCCGCGCTTTTCCTGCACCACCAGCCTGGCATCGACCAGCGTCGAAAGGTGGTGCGCAAGGGTGGAGGCCGCCAGGCCCAGATGTTCGGCGATGTCGCCGACCCGCAGCCCGTCCTCCCCGGCTTTGACAAGCAGACGGAAGATGGCCAGGCGGGCGTCGTGACCGAGGGCGGCAAGAGCGCGTGCGTTAGAGCTTGAAATAGTCATGAGACGAAAATAACTAATAACCCGGTTTTGTCAATATGAGTCGGTGAAATTCCTCTAACCGTAAGGATGAACGCACTTTCGAGGGCTCAGAAAGCAACGGGGTGCGAGAAAATAGCAGCCGGCAAAAGCACAAGCCGACCAAACATCAACAATGAAAGAGACGATCATGGCCCAGAAATTTGTCAAAGGCCTTAAGGACTTGATGACTGAAGCAAACAGCGTGGTTGCCGTCATGCCGATTGACGAAGCAAAGGAGAAATACGCCGACGGCAACTACGTGTTCGTTGATATTCGCGATGGCACTGAAGTGCAGCGGACCGGGCTTATCCCCGGCGCCGTTCATTGCTCACGCGGCACTATGGAGTTTCAGATCGCCCCAGACAGCCCGCACCACAAACCCGTTTTCAACCAGGACAAGACCTATGTGTTCTACTGCGCCGCTGCCGGCCGTTCCGCTTTGGCGGCCAAACTGGCGATGGATATGGGCATGTCCCCGGTCATGCATATGGCCGGCGGATTTGATGAATGGGTCAAGCAGGACGGGCCCGTGCAGGCTTCCAACGGCTGAGCCCGGACCTGCGGATGCGTTCACCGGGGGAGCACAGATGTGCCCCCCTCAGGGCCTGAATGCCGATCGGCCCAAGAACCAGGCAAGCCGGAGCTGTCAAATGACTGAAGAAAAGATCTCCCGTATCGCCCATGCAATTGTTGAGGATGCACTCAGCGAATTTGGTGAGGCTTCGGTGCTTGAACGCGCTTGCAGGCGTTTGCTTGAAGCGGGTGTGCCCCTTGTCAGATTCAATGCCTCTCAGCCAGTGCTGCACCCGACAATCGGTGGCTATCTGCATCTCTGGACCCGGGATGGAGGCGGTATTAAGACAGAAAGCTGGCTGCGCGCGTCTCAAGAAGCCGGAACCGATTTTTCCCGCACTCCTTTCTACAAACTGATCTACCAGAAGGCTGATAGCCTGAGATACCCGCTCTTCGGAATTAGCGGATACGGCTGTTTCCCCTTGCTGGAAAAACTGCAGCAGGACGGCGGAACGGACTATTTCGCGTTGCGGATCTCCTTGGGAACGGGAATGAGCCTGGGTCCTGCCCGCATTTTTTTGACATCCTGGGCAACCGACCGGCCGGGCGGCTTTGAAGACTGGCATCTGGAGGTGATCAAGCGGATCGCGCAAACGCTCGCCCTGGTGATCAAGACCTCATCCAACCAGCAGATCGGCCGTAATGTTGTCCGGGCCTATCTTGGGAAAAATGCAGCCGAAACAGTTTTCAACGGTCAGATCGAAAGAGGTGCAGGACAGAGCATACAGGCGGCACTTTGGTCGTCTGACTTGCAAGGATTCACCAAGATTTCCGACGAGGTTCCGCGCGACCAGCTATTGAATATGGTCAACGATTATTTTGAATGCGTGGTAGACAGTGTCCACAGGTACGGTGGCAATATCCTCAAATTCATGGGCGACGGGGTGCTCGCAGTTTTCGACAAAGGCAGCGATGCGCTCAGCACCTGTGCCGCAGCCCATGCGGCCGAACATCTCAGGCGGCAAATCACCAGGCTGACAACTGCAAGACGGGACAGAGGCCTGCCCGCAACCGGCCTATACCTTGGCCTCCACCTGGGAGAAGTCCATTATGGAAATGTGGGCTCGCCAAACCGTCTCGACTTTACTGTTACCGGACCTGCGGTGAACGAATTGTCACGCATAGAGGGCATGTGCCGCAAATTGAACCGGGACATTGTAATTTCCGAAGCCTTCGCGCGGAGCCTCACCGTTGAAAGCATAAAGCTTTCCAGCCTCGGCAGCCATGAACTGCGCGGCGTGCGGGAACCCAAGGAGTTGTTTTCGCTGGAGAGTTTTGGAACCCTTCTCTGCTGACTTTAAATTTCGCTGACGCAGGCAACCTTGCGAGCCTCCCTAGCCCCGCAACTTTCGTGCAGGGCATGCGGCTGGGTGAATATGTGCAGGATTTCTGACTGCCTGATAGGGTCAGGCCTCATTCATTCCGCACCACTGACGCCAGAACGCTTTTCTCATGCTTCCAGCACAGCCTGTGCAGCTAGCCCGGAAGATTCTACCGCTCCAGCCAGATACCCGGCCTCTTTGGGACTGCTTTCGCTGCCGCCCAGCGTCAGGCGCCCTTGCCAAGGGCCGTTAACCCAAGCGGATGCGCCCGCTGGGTGCCCGCTATTGTCCAGATCTGCGGGAGCCGCTGTCAGCGGATCAGCTGCCCAGTCCTTGATAAGCGCGGTCTGCGGCACAGCCGCCCTTTCGCCGAAAATGCGCACAAGCTGCAACAGGCAATCCTGCTTGAGCCGGCTGTCCCCCATCTGCGCCCTTTGCCGGGCTCCGATTCCAATGAAGCCGAAGAGAGCTGCCTTGCCCGAAGCGGTGGTGGCGTCGTGTATTTCCGCCATCGGACCGACCATGCTCTGTACCGTTCCGCTGAGCCCCGCTTCCAGCCAGAACGGTTGCTGATATACCGCCAGGAACTTGGCATGGGGCGCCATCCATGTTGGCGTGCTGTCCCATAGCCGCCGGTCATTTTCTTCCAGATCAGGCGTAAACCGCACGGATGATGCAAGCACGCGCGGCGGCAGCGCGGCAATGACGTGACTAGCCTTGACCTTATGCCCGGCACCATCCTGGAATTGAATTGTCAGCTCCACCCCATTGTCCAGCAAGCACAGGCCAGCAACACGCGCGCCCCGGTGAACCCGATCACCCGCCAGCAAGCCTTCAATGGCACGGACCAGCGAGCCTGTTCCCCCTTCAAGGCGCCTGGATACCGGCTCCTGGCGCCCCCCAGGGTAGCGCAGCGCAGGCTCGCGCGACATGCGTTCGAATATCACGTCGCCCTCCGCACGCTGGGCAAAACTCGGCAGCCCCAGCTCCTCTATCAGGCTGCCGATTGCTGGCTGCATCCGCGGCCAGAACCAGGATGGCCCCAGATCGAAACCATCCTCATCGGTGCTGCCTGCTTCGTTCACAGTCAGAATGCGCCCGCCCAGCCGGTCCCGTGCTTCAAAGAGCTGGTAATCAATACCGGCCTGATCCAAGAGACGGGCGGCGTTAAGGCCGGCTAGGCCGCCGCCAATGATCGCAACTTTGGTGTCCATCAGTGTCTTCGTACCCCATTCGCGCGCTTGATCAGGCAGGCAATTGCAATACGTCCGGATGCTGCAACGGCGCATCCTTGATCCAGACGGTTGCGCCGGCATCCCCTGTTTGGGCATCAATGCCGTGACCGGCCGGCAGCCGCAGCCAGCTCTGTTCCTTCAGACATTTTCCTCTCACCGAAAGCTCTCCCTTTAGCACCAGCAGTTCCAGCCCGCGCGTGTTTTCAACTGCAACAGCAACGCCCGGCTCCCATTCTTCCAGCATGACGCGTTCTGCACCGTCCTCGAAAAGGGTGTTTGACAATTTCACACCCTGACGTGCTTCACCAGGACCGCCCTCCCCTGGCACACGGACAATCTGTGCCGCATCCCCATCCCGGAACTGCCAGAGGCGGACAAAAATCGTACAGCCGTCAACCGCGGCAGGGCTGTGAGAGGTTCCTGGCGGGTTACGAAAATAGGTGCCTGCCGGGTAATCCCCGTGCTCGTCCTGAAAGGTCCCGTATAGCACCAGGATTTCCTCGCCGCCGCTGTGAACATGTGCAGGAAAGGCGCTTCCCGGCGCATAACGGACGATGGACGTCGCCCGCGCAACCTCACCGCCTTCGCGGTACAGCATCTTGCGCTCTACTCCAGCCGCCGGGCTCGGGGTCCAATCAAGGGAGGAGGCGTGAACGGTAACTGGCTGGTCCAGTTCTGCATTGATGCGCATGGCGGGGTCCTTTTCCTTTCAGCTCTGTGACTGTGGATAGCACTGCCAATTCATGAACAGAAATGGCATGAATTCATCAATCAATGCAGGATGCTCATAGTGCTTGACCGGTATCATCTAGCCATTCTCCGCGAAGTGCGCCGGGCGGGCAGCGTCACGGCAGCAGCAGACCGTCTGAGCCTCAGCCAGTCGGCAGTCAGCCATGCAGTTGCCAAGCTGGAGAAGTTTCACCAGGTAAAGTTCTGGCGCAAAAAGGGCCGCAGCTTGGAGTTCACGCTGGCAGGATCCTATCTTCTTGATTTGGCCGACCGCATTGTTCCGGAGCTGGAACATGCTGAAACCGTTCTGGCCGGTATGGCAACCGGGCGGCGCGGGGTCCTCCGGGTCGGCATGGAATGCCATCCTTGCGAGAGATGGCTGATGCAGGTCACCGCGCCTTACCTGGCGGCATGGCCGGACGTGGAACTGGAGATCCGCACGGAATTCCGTTTCGACGGCATTGCAGCACTGGAAACGCACGAAATTGACCTGCTGATCACCCCCGATCCGGTGGCCAGGCCAGGGCTTTTGTTTGAACCGGTTTTTGACTACGAGATCATGCTTGCGGTGCCGCACGATCATCCCCTGGCAGCGCAATCCGCAGTCGAACCTGCAAGCTTGACTGATCAGACACTTATTTCCGTACCTGTCAGCATGGACCGGCTCGACATCTACACGCGCTTCTTGATCCCGGCCGGCTGCCGCCCCAGGCGGCGTGTGGAAATAGAAAGCATCGACCTGACGCTCCACCTTGTTGCCGCGGGGCGCGGACTGGCGGTTTTACCGGACTGGCTGATCATCGAAACCGGGGCAGGCCTTCCCGTCAAGGCTGTGAGGATCGGAAAACCAGGGCTTTCCAAAAGCATCAATGTGGGTTTGCGGCAGCCAGACGCCGGCATCGACTATGTGGCCGGCTTCTTGAAACTGGCCCGCAAATTCCCCGGGGCCAGGACAAAGGATGGCTTCTAGGGTCGGGCCCATTGATGCTGCACCGCTGGTTTCAGTTCAGTAACCTTCTGCAATTCACTGTGAGAGTACGCAGCTGCTGACCAGGCGGCTAGTGGGGTCGGCAAGCTGTATTCTTCGCATTTTTGAGCTTCCCACTTGATGCATCGATGATCAATGCGTATGTCTGGCTGCAATCGCAAGTCTATTCGGCAAAAGAGAAAGGGCAGTAAGATTCCCAAGTCTCCTTTGCTGAACGGAAATAAATGTCTCACTGCCTGCAGGTATGCTCCTGTCAGGCAAATGCTTAGTGGGGTTTTTTAACCCGAAACTTTGATGATCGATGCATCGAGGAAATATAATGAAGCAAACACAGAATGACAACGTCGTGGCCATCATTGGCGCTGGACCTGTTGGGATAGCAGCGGCAGCTCAGCTGCTACAAAAAGGCCTGACACCTATTGTCCTGGAGAAAGGCAATTCAGCGGGCCGCGCTATCCAGGAATGGGGCCACGTCCGCGTGTTCACCCCTTGGCAGCTCATGACTGACCCCTCCGTAACAACCCTGCTTGACGATGCGGGATGGACACAGCCGGATGCGGAAAGCGTCCCGACAGGCCAGGAGTTTGTCGACCAGTACCTGATCCCGGCAACATCCATCACCCTGCTAAAAGACCACATAAATTTCGGTGCGGAAGTTATCGCGGTTTCAAAACGCGGCCTGAGCAAGTCAGTCTCCAGAGGCCGCGATAATGCCCCGTTCAGCGTTCACTATGTGACGGCTGATGGAGTGCGTCATGTTCTCGAAGCTGGCGCCGTCATTGATGCGTCCGGAACTTGGTCAAATCCGAACCCCATCGGCGCCGATGGGCTTCCGGTTCCCGGGGAAGAGGAAGCCAAAACTCACATCTTCCATGCAATTCCGGATACGCTCGGTGCAGACCGGAAGCTGTATGATGGCAAATCAACCCTGGTTCTGGGCGGCGGGCATTCCGCAACAAATGTTGTTCTCGATTTGCTGCAGTTACGCCGCGGCAATCCTAGCACCCAGATTTTCTGGGGGCTTCGGCACAACACAATGGAAAAACTGTTGTCGAGTGTCGGCCTGAACAAGGAACTGCCTGAGCGTGCGGCCTTGGGCACAGCGGCAAAAGAAGCCATCGATGCCGGCTCACTGGAGCTGCTTGCACCGATGCGCGTCGAACGCATAACAAAAGCAGACGGCAAGTTGAATGTATCTCTCATGGTCGCCGGCCAGCCCCGCGAGATTTCAGTGGACCGGATCGTGGTGAATACCGGCTTCAGCGCTGATCTGGACATCTTGCGCGAGTTGCGGCTGGATCTTGACGATGTGGTTGAATCCCCGCGCCTCCTTGCCCCGATGATTGACCCGAACCTTCACTCATGCGGCTCTGTTCCTGCTCATGGCGTGGAGGAGCTGTCCCACCCGGACAAGAATTTCTTCATTGTCGGCATGAAGTCCTATGGACGGGCCCCGACCTTCTTGATGCGGACCGGCTATGCCCAAGTCCACTCAATCACCGACTCTCTGGCTGGAGTTGTCACAGAGATGCCGCTTGAGCAGATCGCGCCTGCCTGCTGCATTGGAGAAGACGGCGCAGAATTCAACTGCGGCGGCAAACTGGAAGCCGATCCGGATCCCGCCAGAATCTATGGTGCCCCGCAGCAGCAAGCATCCAGCTGCTGCGGAAGCGAGGACAGCAGTCCGGACTCCGCCAGCAACTACAGCCCCGCGCAAGAAAATGCGGCAGGATGCTGCGGGTCATCTGGGAAAAGTGAAAACGCAGCCACCGTATCCTCTGGCTGCTGCGGCTCGTCTCAAGAACCTGAAGCGGAAGCAAAGCAGGCAAACTGCTGCACCTAACACACTCTACCACTCAGGCAGCCGGGCGAGGCTGATGCCTTGCCCGGCACAGAACTTTTCAGGAAAGCAGCGCCACCGCCAAGCTGAAACGTAACCGGTGCGCCGTGAGTGAATTGCAGGGACCGAAACCCCGTAATTTCCGGTCCCCACTACAGCCTCAGGGGCCGCTGCTCGGCAATGGTCTCCATCGAAAAATAGGATGTGACCGAATCCAGCTCCACCGAGGAAATGAGCCGCTGATACACGCGGTCATAGCTGTTCATGTCCGCTGTTATCACCTTGGCCATGTAATCATAGTCGCCGCTGATCCGGAAGAAATCCACCACTTCGGGAATGTTCATAACCGTCCGGCGCAGCTCTTTCAGCCAATCGGCAGAATGGTGGCGCGTCCGGATGAGCACAAAGACAACAAGCTCCATCCCGACTTTTCTGCGGTCCAGCTTCACCGTCGACCCGCTGATAACTCCGGCCTCGGTCAGGCTCTGCAGGCGGCGCCAGCAGGCATTCTGGGACAGGCCGACTTTTTCAGCCAGCTCCCGCTGCGGCAGCGAACCGTCCTCCTGCAGCGCGTTCAGGATTTCCCTGTCTTTCTGATCTAATTTCTTGCCCGCCATGTTGTCATAATCTGCAAATTTATTCGAACAGCGCAATGAAAAGATCAAAACCTGACGCCTCCGTGAGTAATCTTCACTTAGGAGGTGCCGTCATGACCATGGAAATTTTTAGAGACTCGCTGAAGACCGGTGATGTTGTGAAATCGGTGCGTGAAGGCGTCATCGGCGACGGCGCCAGGATTCCCGGCCTGTTCGGAGACGTTGAGCTCACCTATGCCGATTATGTCGCCTCCGGCCGGGCCTTGTCCCAGGTCGAGGACTACGTGCGGGAGCATGTCCTGCCCTTTTACGCCAACAGCCATACCGAAGCCTCCTATTGCGGCCAGTACATCACCCGTCTTCGCGCCGCCGGGCGGGCCGAAATTTCCCGCCTGACCAATGCAGATGATGGCTGTTCGGTTGTTTTCACCGGCTCCGGCGCCACCGCGGGCCTGAACCGGCTGGTGGCACTGGTCGGGGTGAACAAGGCAAAAAAGGCTGTCGTGTTCATTGGCCCATACGAGCATAACTCGAACATCCTGCCCTGGCGCGAAAGCAATGCAACCGTTATCGAGGTGCCGGAAAACCCCGAGGGCGGCCCCAATCTGGCTGTGCTCGAAGCCGCGCTGATCGAGCATCAGGATGCGGATGTGAAGATCGGCAGCTTTTCGGCGGCGTCCAACGTGACGGGCGTGATCACACAGCCGGACGACATGACCCGGCTCCTGAAAAAGCATGGCGCGCTTGCCGTCTGGGACTACGCTGGCGGAGCGCCCTATCTGCCAATCGACATGAACCCCGCGCCCGACTGCCGGAAAGATGCGGTTGTGGTCTCGCCGCATAAGTTCCCCGGCGGCCCCGGCGCAACCGGTGTGCTGATCATGCGCGACAACGCTGTCGTAAGTGATGTGCCAACCTGGCCTGGCGGCGGCACCGTCACTTTCGTTTTGCCCTTGAAACATCACTACACCAGCAGCCTTGCTTCCCGGGAAGAAGCAGGTACACCCAATGTTGTCGGCGACATCCGCGCAGCACTTGCCTTTGTGGTCAAAGACGTGATCACCCAACAGTTCATTTCCGCGCGCGAGGCGGAAATGAACAAGATGGCAATCGATGCCTGGCGCAAGAACCCGCAACTGGTTTTACTTGGAACTGAACACGAAAACCACCTGCCGATCTTCTCATTCCTGGTCAAACGCAAGGACGGAACAAGGTTCCATCATCAGCTGTTCACACGCATGCTGAGCGACGTTTACGGTATCCAGGTCCGCGGCGGCTGTGCCTGTGCCGGCCCGTACGCGCATTACCTCCTCAACATCGACTCAGAAAAATCCGAAGAGCTGTTTTGCTCGCTGCAGCAGGGCAATGAACTGGAAAAACCCGGTTGGGTACGCCTCAACTTCAGCTATCTGATGAGCGATGAAAAAGTGAACTTCATCATCGACTGCGTCAATGAACTGACGGGCCGCCTCGAGGAACTGGAAGCAAGATTCAAGGCGGACCCCAAGACTGCGCGCTTTGCCATCGACAATGATGAGCTCGAGGTCGCCTGAGGTAAAAGTGCCTGAACCTGACTTGGCGGCCGGTTCTGAAACCGCCGCCAGCGCCATCCCGAAACCAGCGCGAGGACATTCTGATGCAAGAGCGATCCGGCCTCAGTACTAATCCCGAGGTTCATTCCTTCTTCGATCCGGTGACAAACACGATCAGCTACGTTGTGCGTGATCCAGGATCACAGTCCTGTGCCGTTTTCGATTCTGTCCTGGACATCGACTATGCGGCGGGCCGGACATCTTATCAAAGCGCTGACAAGATCATCGATTTCATTCAGGAGCATGACCTCCTCCTTGAGTGGATCATCGAAACCCATGTGCATGCAGATCATCTATCCGCGGCTCCGTACATCCAGGGAAAACTGGGCGGCCGGATAGGGATCGGTGAAAACATCTCTGTAGTTCAGCACACTTTTGGCAAACTGTTCAATGAAGGCACTGAGTTTCAGCGCGACGGCAGCCAGTTCGACCGGCTCTTCGCCGACGGTGACAGCTACTCCATCGGCAGGCTGAAAGTCACAGCAATCAGCACACCGGGCCACACGCCCGCGTGCATGACGCACATCACCGGAAATGCGGCTTTTGTGGGTGACACGCTGTTCATGCCGGACGGCGGTTCTGCCCGGGCCGATTTTCCCGGTGGCGATGCGGGCATTCTCTATGACTCCATTCAAAAACTCCTGGCCCTCCCCGATGAGACCCGCTTGTTTATGTGCCATGACTACGGGCCCAATGGCAGGGATATCCAATGGGAAACCACTGTCGCAGAACAAAAGGCCCACAACATCCACGTCGGAGAAGGCAAGTCCCGCGAGGTTTTTGTCGAACTGAGAACCCGGCGTGACGCGCAACTGGCCATGCCATCGCTGATAATCCCATCCATTCAGGTCAACATGAAAGCCGGTGTCGTTCCCTCCAATGAAACCGGCGATCAGGTTTTGAAGGTGCCTTTGAACAAGCTGTAGGCCCCAATACCCGAACTTCAATGCCCTGGACCGCGCTTCATCTGTCCGCGGTTAATTGTCCCGGAAACACAATCACGGAGGCACAAAGTGAAAGTAACCGCCTGCTGTGATGGTGGCGAAGCTTCAAGACAGGCGCCCGGCGCGCCTGACACCAATCGTCAAGCGTGAACTGGAAAGTTACCTTGCCCGGCTGACTCCCGGGCAAATCAGGAAGCTTAACTGACCAGAAATGTCACGCAGGCTGCTCCGCCTGGTTTGGGGATCAACAAGGCGGAGCCACCTGGGACGGCAGACGAACAGAGCGAGCGGTGCTCATCTCCTCACGCGACCGCTCTACAAAAAGATGGCCGGACTCTGAACACGTCTGAGAACCATCTATCCGCAACTGCCGTCCCATTTCTTTCCCTAGGCGCCGGGCTCATTGCCTATCTGAAGCTACTCGTTGGAAATCTCTGAACATGAGCAGTTTAGCGCTATGCACTTCGCATCTGTAGAGACTATCGGTTTCCCTCCCAAACGACCGCAATGGGGAAGATCGCAGCGCTGCCGAAAGTTTCGCGCTGCAGTAGCGAGGGTTTTCAGCGTCAGCAGTAGCCGCAGGAGCAAAAGCCGGCTTCCTCCCGCAGTGCGGTTCTTCAGTCTCCAGAAATGAAGCAGAATGCACGAACGGCGGCAATGCAACAGTAGCGCTGCCTCGTTCGGCCAGACTTAAGGCGACAACCAGGCGTGCCTTGTAGGATTTTCCAAATTTCGCGGCCTGCGAATTGAGCCCTTCGACCCAAACGAACGAACCCGAGACTTCTTCAACGTTCTTTTTCCGCACCAGGCCAAAGTTTCAACGGTCAATGACAGACAGGTCGACGTTCCAGGTCTTCAGCACGCTGGAGCAGCCGGGATGCAATCCGGAGGTCGATGCGCATCCCATATTGGCATGTGCGGTCAACAGCTTCGGTAACAACTTGGACCGCAATAGACGAAAGATGCCGTTTAGCGCCTTCCCGCCGCACAAAATCACTTAATTCCGCACGTGTGAGCTCGCGCAACCGGACAGGCGGGCATCTGCTGAGAAGCGGTTCAGGCAACAGGCGGTAATTGTTGGACGTCAGCACCCAGCCCACCCAGCTCATGTCGAACTTCACCTGATAGTAAGGGCAATTCCAGCGTTTCGCGGTCATGGGTTCGAGCAACGGCAAGAGCGCCTCAGCCAGACCAAAAGTATGGCCCTTATTGGACGTAGCCTTCCCGGCCTTTTCCACTTCATCCACGACAAGGATCGGGTTTGCTACGCCCGCCTGCAGAATGGTTTCCAGCACGCGCCCCGGATACGCACTGCCCCAGCCCCGCTGCGACCCGACTACGCCGAACGACGCGTTCTCGCTGGTAGCTTCAACAACGGCTGTTGGGACTGTGAGCAACTGTCCAAGGCGCCGCGCCCAGTGGCTCTTACCGATTCCGGGCGGCCCATCCAGAAGCATGGGCGGCAGACGCAGGCCCGGCCACCCTTCGCGTACGGACCGGCGCATCGCATGCCACACGGCTTCCGTCGCCGGAGCCATCCAGGGCATTTCCCCATGCAGTTCAGCCGCCAGTTCATCAGCCAGGTGTTCGGTAGCGATCGCAACCAGCCTGACGCCATCCCGAAATACAGAGAGCCGCTCCCGGTGCTCCCGGCTGAGATGCCCCATGCCGGAAGCTGCCTTCCGGCGCTCAAGAAGAAGATCAACACGGCGTTTGATCCGCGCTCTGTCCTGTTCGCTGGGGCTGGTGGAGTGGCGGCGCCTTGCGGCTCTTTCACCGCTGTCTTCGCCCTCCGCACCAGCGCTGGTATCTGGCAGCTTCCGGCTTCGCAGGTCGCGCAGGTGCTGCACGAACCGTTTTTCCAGCGAGTAGGTGGTGTCCTCCGGGCTGAAAAAACGGGCTTCGATAAAGGGGATGCGGGACATCAGGGGAAAACCTTTGGCAAAATTGGCCTGTTCGCTGGGAAGGCTCCAGCCGCTGAACAAAGGATTGGCTGTTGGGTTTACAGGAACACGGGCTTGCGGCTGTTTGATGCTGTCACCTGGGTCCAATCGACCTCTTCGAAAAGTGCGTTGAACTGGACTTTGCTCAATGTTTCGGGCCCGGCTTGCGGTTTCGGCCAAGCTAAGCGCTTGCCATTCAGCGATTTCATGATCTGCACAAGACATTAGCCATCCCAGACCTGAAACTTCAGCCAGTCGGCGCACCGGGATCGGAATTGATAACACCGGTCAGACCGTCTCCACGAATGATCTACGCCACGTCCGTGCTCAAGCACTCAAACAGTGGGTGCCATCCACCGCCAGAGGTGAAGTCGCAGGCCACGTTCGTCTTCTTGATGCTCCAGGGCGGCCGCCGAAAATCCTTAGAGTGGGCTTCCATGATACGCAGCGCATCCTCGGCAATGCAGTTGTCCTTCTCAGACACGTCCCTCTCCCTTCTTGAGACTGTTGCGGGTGGAACAACGTAACATCGCTGTGTGCCCAATCCACTTTGATTCGGTAGTGCTCCGGTTTGTGGCGGATTTGGCGGGGCGAGTCTATGCATTTGTTTTTTATCAGTTTTTCGCAAATTCCGGCGCTGCTCCTGGCTGATCCGGACAGTCCTTCTGGCAGCCAGGATCGTCTCCACTTTCATTGGCGTCACGGCGCGTGCAGAGATTTGAGAAGTATCGGCGCAAAAGGAAGCGAGGTTCGAAATTTCGCATTCCTACTTGCTCGCCAGCTACCGGTGGTGCTCCCTGGCGGCGAGCAAGTTTCAGTTTTCGCACGCCGCAAACCTGGTGGTGAGCTGCCAAGGAAAGGACGGGGGGTGGCTTTTCGCAGACATTCTTCCGCTGGATGCTGTCAGCAGTTTCGCTTTCACTCATGGAAACCATGTGCTGGATCGAATAGCAGATTCCAGACCTGCTGCTGAGAACGACTTGTGCCTGAGTCCTTGAATAATCGGTACGCAACATCGGCATGGGTGACTGCGAAACGGAGATATGCCTTTGTTATTTATGCATAAAGGCAATAACTTGGATCGGCAAAAACAAAAGAAGTGACCCGCATCATGCCTCTGAGACACTTTGCCCAACAACCTCGCCTGGATCGTAATTGCCACTTCGAGGGGGTTCCGCGCTCAACATATGCGGTAATGAAACGCGCCCAAGAAGGTTCGAGGAGGTTTGTGATCGATCGAATTTGTCGCTGCAGCGGGCACAAACTTCGAGAAGCACAAACCTGCTTGGACAGCCGTATGGTAAATAGTCGACTGGCGGCGCTGCGAGGTCCCCTCGAAAACCGGTCTGGCCGCTTCGGAACTTCCTGTAGTGCCGCAATAAGCAGCAGGCCTGCCAATGCGACTATGTAATCAGCGGTCGCTGTTCCCTCGCTTGGATGGAATTCGGTTGGCACGGCCACTGAGTTTCCTTAGCCATCTGCGGCATGCGCAAAGACTTGACACCAGAGGAAACGAAACGCCTTCATTGGATGCAGCTGTACTTGCGTCTGCCCGAGCTCGGGGTACGGGTAACTTGGCCCACAGAGACGGCTTGTCGGGACCGGCTGATTGCGGCACGTTGGCCCAACGGCGTTCAGTGTCCGAAGTGCGGCAGCAAGCAAACCGGCCACTTGGAGAAGCGGAAGATTTTCTGCTGCAAGAGTTGCCTTTACCAATTTTCCCCTCAGGTCGGCAGCGTTTTGCATCGAAGCCATGTGACCCTCCAGAACTGGTTTCGCGCCGCCGAGATTCTGATTTGGCACAATGCGAATAGTCTCAAGTTGGGTTACCCGACCGGCCACAGCTTGAAGGATGAGCTCGGGATTAGCTACGCCGCCACTTTCAAGATGAAGAAAAATCTCCTGGTCGATTTGGGGCTACCCCAAGGCGGATTGATTGGAAGTTGTATCCTCTCGGAAGCTCCCCATTCAACCCCAGCCATCATCCGCAAAGACCGCACCGCAGAATACCTTTGGGTCTACAACCAAGTCCTATCCCGAAGCGAAGAGTGCGCTGCTGCACACGCGCCCACCGTGCCGCCTTATTGAGTTAACGAGATAGCGGATCCACAGCCGCGTCAGCCGGCCTGGTTCCCAGCTCCAATGCGCGTTGCTATTCTACGTTTGCAACCACAAGACAGCAGGCTTGCGCGAGAGGAACCTACCCTTGAAATAATTTGCGAAAAAATGACAGGCGCTTGATTTCCAAGTTAAGCCCTTGAAAATAAACATGTTTATTGACATTTCGGCGCTCATGTGGGATTTCGCCGACCCTGTTAACATGTGTCGTAGCTGCGTCTGACCTGAAAGGAGTACCTCACCAACCGATGCGCATAAGTAGAAAGCAGAACACGAGCCTGCAGGGCGCATAGTGGAAGCTGGGCGTGCCCTTCCTAATTTGGGCCGTTGTCACCAAGCTGCAGTGTCCAAAGTGTTCAGCAAAGGACATCCAACGCAGTCCCCGTGAATGCTCACCCATCCAGGGCATTCATCTCAATCGCAAACAATCCGGCTCTTCCCGAAAAGGGGCCAAGTACAGAACGTCGATTCCTCGGTTTTCGGCGAATGGAGAAATTATGCCTTCCGATCAGGTCATCGACCACGACAGCTGGAACCACTCACCGGCAAAACTGCCCCGGCAGTCCAAGATCACTCTGGGCAACATCCATGGCGTTTTGCCCTTCGACGGCAAGCGCACGCCGAGCTTCCGAAGCTCCGTCGCCCATCGGGTCTGGGTTACCTACCGAACCGCCGCGAATGGCTACAAGCCCAAAGTGGGAATCGGGGAGAGCGCCGCAGAGGTTGCATCTGCGCATGAATTGCTCATAGCCCCAGATCTCCATGATCTGCGCTTTCAGCCCCTCACCGTCCCGTACACAAACGCGTTTGGCAAGAAAAGGCGGTATACCCACGACCTCCTTGCAACTTTTGTCGATGGACGCCGGCGGCTTATCTTTGTGCGGAACAGCGATAGCCTGTCGAAGCCGCAAACATGGCGCGACATCGAGGCGATCAGGGCGGCAACACCTCGAGATGCAGCAGATGACATGATCGTTGTGAACGCGGGTGACTATTCGCGCCAGCGGCGGGAGAATCTGTTCCGGCTGCATGAAGCAATCCAGCAGCCGGATGATGAGACCGATGACATAGTCCTGTGGATAGCTCGCAACCACACAAGGCTATGGCTTATGCGTGATCTGTTTCCCCAAATCAATCTTCCGCAATCCTGTGTCTTCCGCTCCTGCTACCGCCTGATTGCCCGCAGAAAGCTTGTCGCTAATCTCGACAATGTAATCGCTGAGTGGTCCCGTATTGTAGTGGCCCAGTGACTGTCGCACCGAGATATAACTTCCCCACGGGAACGGAAATCTCTCTGCACGGGCGTGAATTGGTGGTGTCGAAGGTCAGTGACACGGGCTACGAGCTTGCCGAGCCGATCACTGGCGGTGTCAACATCATGGGGTTTGCGGAGTTGGCAGAACTCGCCAGATCCGGGGCAATGACTTTTGAGAACCCCGGCATCACTCCCCAAGGAAGTGCCTCGTTGCGGCTGAAAGGGCTATCGGTCGCGGCTCAGCTGTCGGAAGACCAGCAAAAATACGGCCGGTTCCACTACGCCATTTGTATCGCGGTCCGGCAGCTCCAGACCCAACGCATTGCGATTGAAGGCCGCAAGACATTCAGGCTCTCAATCCGAGAACTCGACAAGGTTGAAAACCGGAAGTTTATTCGTCCGATCGTTGAGGCAATTTTTGGAGAACGCGTTCACCTCGGTACACGCAAGATCAAGGGCGGCTGCCAGAAGGCCTGGTTCCTCTATAAGGGGCGTACACTCAAAAAGTACCACGACATCTTTGAGGCATTGCCGGACGACGACGATCCGATTGCTGCACTAGCAACTCTAGACCATCTCAAGGGTAATGAAACATCCCGGCTGCCTTGGCGCCTGAAGGAGCTGATGACGCAGGCTTGGGAAGAGATGGGTCTCGATCTTAAAGGGAGGGCGCCTGCGAATGTTCTCGCCCACCTGGAAGCGCTCGTGACTCGGGAAAACGAGACCCGGGCGCTGAACCAGTTGAATGCCCTTTCCGTTCCCTCGCAGATGGCACTGGTCAGGCATCGCAAAGAACTCCTGACCCCGACCGAGTATCTCGTCGCCACGAAAGGGGAGCGCTTCGTCCGCAACAAGCGCGGACGTGGCAGTACCGACCTCCGCGCCCTGATGATCGCAGAGTTCTGCGAAATGGACGAATGCAAGCCTTCTCTTGTAACCTCGGCAAAAACCAAGGGATACTGGCACTGCCTTTCTGAAAACTTGCAATCAGCGATGGAGTGGGCGGACAAGGAAATTCGCCGCCGCTTCTGCATCCTCGTCTTGTTGGATGTTGCGACCCGGATGCCGCTTGCGTGGGTCATCAGCGACCAGCCTAAGGCCGAGGCGACGCTTCAGCTTTTACGGATGGCGACGCGCGACAAGACCCGGGAAAAGCGCATCTACGGGTGCGAGGGCGATCCCATGCCAGCCCTGTCGTTGGGCATGGTACGCAATGACAACGGCTCTGGTCTGAGGAATTCGGTAGTAAAGACAGCTCTTCTGGGCGTCGGCGCAGCAATAACTGATGTTCGCACTCATGCGGCAGCGGACAAACCCTACGTCGAGCGCATGTTCGGCACCACGGAGTCGATGCTGTTCAAACTCTTGCATGGATACACAGGTCGCAAGCCAGGCGAACTGCCCGGGTACGATGCGAACGCTGCCGGCGTGCTGGACGTCGATCTCCTGTACGAAATCCTCACCAAGTTCTTCATCGACGAGTATCCTTCTCTTCGGCACATGGGGGTAGGCATGGGCGGCAGGCGGCCCGCCGAAGTCTATAAGGAGATCAACGCAACTCGCGGGATTTTTAAAATTGCTGATGAGGATCGGCGCCGCGTCCACCTCGGCTGGAAATTTGATCTGAAACCCAACGACGAGGGTGTACGGGTTCTCTCAGGTCTTTTCTACTCCTCCGATACCTTCCAGCAAGAAGTCGATAATTGGCCAGGCAAGGTGTCGGTTTTTATCGACCCCGACAACCTCAACTTTGCCACCGCGGTAATTCCCGGGCGATCGACCCTGTTTCGCCTTGCCCTCCAGACCACGGTTTTCGCCGACCTCACAGTCTCAGAGTTCTTGGAACTGATGGAAAGCTATCGGCGTGAAGATCCTGAAACGACTGCCCTCTACGAAGATCGGATCGCGAAAGTTCGGATCGAAAGGTTTGAGCTACTGAAGAAAATTGGTGTGGAGCGGCGATTGCCGCGCAGCTACGTCACGATCGAGGAGGCAAAAGCCAAGGCGCGCGTTCTCTTCTCGGCCTCACGCATTGTGTCAACCCCAGTGCCATCGAACACCGTTGCTCCTGGCAGCTTGGCGAATTGCGACTCAGGTCCAGGTGTTCTGCCCATTGGCAATGCCCAGGTGATCGATCAGGAACCGACGCCGCCCGCGTCATTGCCGCCGGCCGACATCACGTCCCAACAGACTCCGGTCGAGCGGTCTTCTCAACGTACGAAGAAGCCCCGCCGCCTAGGGCGCCCAAATCATGGCGGTGAGTTCTCATAACTTCCCGCCACCGTAAAAACACAAGGAATCCGAGGCAATAGCTGCTCTACAACCAGAGGAAATTTCCATGGGCTTTATTGACGACAAGCGCGTGAGCGCGGCGCGCGACCTGCAGGATGCGCACTACAGCTTCCCGCGGGCCAGCGTTCTCCGCGAAGCGTTCACTGAGTGTGTGACCGATTATTTCATCAAGGCCAGCAACGGAGGCCATTTTGAAGCCCGTGGCCTCGTCGTTACGGGCGAGTCCAGGGTGGGGAAGACTTCGGAAACGATCAAGCTCATCAAAGAATTCAACGACAGTCAAACCCTCATGCCCAACGGAAGGCCAGGAGAAATACTCTATTGCAAACTCGATGGTTCGGTCAGCTGGAAGGACCTTGGGCAAAAGACGCTCGAAAAGCTCGGGTACAGCGCCTCTCCCAGGCGGACGCAAAGCGAAATCTGGCGTCTCGTGCGCCATCACAGTCGCGAACTCGGCGTGATAGGCTTTTACTACGACGAGTGCCAACACGTCTTCACGCCTGGTTCCAAGTCGAACCGCATTTTCTTGGATAGCTTCAAGTCCCTGATGAAAGAACCCGAATGGCCTCTGATACTGGTCTTGTCGGGTGTCCCAGCCCTTGGGACATATGTGCATTCCGAAGAGCAGCTATCCCACTTGCTGACACCGGTTCATTTCGATGAGATCAGCCTTGGCAAGAGCGCCGACCCGGCCAAGGACCCTGACATGATCGAGCTGAACAAACTTGTATATGCTTATGCCGAACTTGCTGAGGTCGATGTCGAGGCGGTTGTGGATGTCGACTTCCTGGAGCGGCTGGACTTTGCATGTTGCTCACGCTGGGGACTGGTCATTGAGCTCATGATTAGGGCATTCGCGTTGTGTCGGATGCGCGGAAAGGATGTTGTCACACTCAAGATGTTCACGAAAGCGTACGATAGGGGTTCCCGTCTCCCCAAAGGCCTATCACCCTTCACCGCACCGGACTACCGGGACATCTTCGAGAGGGCGAAGCTCCTAGAGATAATCAACAAGACATAGCAGACGCGGCAAAATCAAAGGCTGCATCGAGGGCTCGCATTCGCGGGCCCTTTTTCTTGGCTAAGGGTGTGCATGCTTATGTGTTTGCTGTGCATACTTATGCCTCAACGAGCAGAAGAAAAAGCTATAACCAATTGACTAATAACATATTTTTGCAGCGTCACGCCGATGCGAATCGATTGGGTGTGCAAACTTATGAGTCATTGGCATCCATCAGGATCTGCCCGATAGCGGCGGCGTTTCCGGCGCGCAGACCGGGAGCTTGCCAGAAGTTTGCCAGAAGGTTGCCGGGGCGCTCTGGCGACAGACGCCGTTGCGGCAGCCTTTGCGCTTAACTTGACAAAAGAACTCGGGTTAAATAACTGACCCCGGGCGCAGCGGATGATGCGCCATCCAGCAAGACTCTGCACCTCAGCGGTGCAGGGCTCCAGCCATTCTCGATCACGACACCGATCAACACGGCGGCACCCTGTGCCGATGGCTGGAGAGACATGTGACACAGGGCAATCCCCCACCCTCAAATGACAGCGCCCGCCGCCGCCCGCAGCGGATGCTGAACCGGCGAGCCTTGCGCCAGGTCGCCGCCCTTATGCGCTGCGCAAAGGATATGGCAGCGATCTCTCCGCCGTCCGGTCATAGCGGCATGGCGCGCTGGAGCCTGACCGGATTGCCGCCCAGCCCACATGTGATCCCTGAATGGGAGAGGCCAATCATGACCGCTAACCCGTTGTTCCCCCTGCAAACCATAGCCAGCCCCCCGGCCCCGTTCCTTGCCACGGTGCGCGCCGCCCCCGGACAAAGCTATATCGCCGCCAATTGGAGCCCATCATGACCACCCGCAGACCAGCGGCCCTTGCCGCGCTGTTGCTGATCCCCGCCTTCGTCGCCGCGCAGGAGGCGCCGGTGTCGCCAACCCCTCCCGCCCCGCCGGTGCCGCAGGTCGCAGCCGATGCCCCGGCATCGGTGATGCCGCAGATCCCAGCGACCACAGGCTCCGCCGCGCAAGCCCCAGCAGCAGCACCGGCACCGCAACCGGATGCGCCGCAGACCGCGGATGCCGCCGCCCCGGCGCAACAGCAGCGCCTTGCGCAGACCGCCAGCGATGCCACCGCGCAGGCCATGGCGCTCCTGCGTGATGGCGGCCCCTCGATCTGGGTGATTGCCGCTCTTTCGGTGATCACGCTGACGCTGATCCTGTGGAAGATCTGGCGGCTCGCGCTGATCGGCGCCTGGTCCCGGGGCAAGGCCGGCCGCGCTGTCGCCGCCTTTGAACGCGGCGAACCGGACATCGCCCGCGATATCGTCCGGGGCCGTCGCGGGATCCGCTCCAAAGTGGTCGCAACCGCGCTGGCCTCCGTCCATACCCTGCCTGAAGACCGCGCCCGCGAAGAAACCGCCCGCGTCGCCAAGCTGCATCTGGCCTCCGCCGGCTCTGGCCTTGGCGCGCTGGAGTTGATCGCCACCATCGCCCCGCTGCTTGGCCTTCTGGGTACGGTTCTGGGCATGATCGCGGCCTTTCAGGCCTTGCAGGCCGCCGGGTCCAAGGCCGATCCCGCCTTGCTGGCCGGCGGCATCTGGGAGGCGCTCCTGACCACTGCGGCCGGCATGGGTGTGGCCATCCCCGCCTCCGCCGCCCTCACCTGGTTCGAATCCGTGATCAGCCGCATTCGCCGCGACCTTGAGGACAGCGCCACCCGCATCTTTGTCGCCCACCAGCCGCCATCACTGAAACTGGCCGCCGAGTAAGCCGATGCACCTCACCCAAGCTCAGCGCCCCCGACGCAAACCCAGCCTGACGCCGATGATCGACGTGGTGTTCCTGCTCTTGGTGTTTTTCATGCTGGCCTCCCGCTTTGGCACCGATGTGGTGCTCGACCTGCCGCTTGCGGGTCAGGGCGGCAGCTACAACGGCCCGCCCCGGCTGATCGGCATCGGTGCCGGTAATCTCGATCTCAACGGCCAGCCGGTGGCCGAGAGCAACCTGCCAGCGGCGCTCGCCCTGCTGATGGACAGCCCCGGTGACATGCTGGTGCTGCGCGGGCGCGATCAGGCCGATGTGCAGCGGATCACCGATGTGACCACCCTGCTGCGGCAGGCCGGGTTCAGCAATTTTGTGCTGGTGGACTGAGGAGACCCCGTGGACCTGACCGATCCCCCCCGCCGGATGCGCACGGAATCCATCGTGCCGATGATCAACGTCGTATTTCTGCTGCTGATCTTCTTCCTCATGACCTCGCGGCTCGCCCAGCCTGACCCGTTCGAGGTGACCCCGCCCGCCGCCGCGCTGGAGGGTGAGCCAACATCCGATGCCGTGCTTTTTATCGACGCTACCGGGCGGCTGAACTTCGACGGCCACGAAGGCACCGCCGCGCTCAGCCGACTTGCCGACGCCAGCGGCAAAACCATTCAGCTGCGCGCCGATGCCCGGCTGCCCGCAACCGAACTGGCGCGGATCCTGCGTCAGCTGGCCGCCGCCGGGCTCAGCCGCGCCGAACTGGTGGTGCGCCCACAATGAAACGCGCCGCCGAACTCACTGTCTTTGCCGGGATCGCCACGGTGATTCACGTTGCCCTGTTTGCCAGCGCCCCCAGATCCGGCGCCCAGTCCAGCGGCGCCGGCGGCGATGCTCTCGTCTCGGTTCAGGCCGCCAGCGCCACCGTGGTCGAGATGGTCGAAACCTGGGAGCGCCCGCCGCAGACCCAGCCCCGGATCGACACCGATCTGACCCCGCCACAGACCGCCCCTTCGGCCCCCGTGATACCGCAGTTCGACCTGGCGCAGGCGCCCAGCGCCGCACGCCAGCTCGCGATCAGCCCTCCGCCCCCCGCTGACAGGCTCGACGTCGACAGCCCACCACCGCCGCCGCCAGCGCCACCGCAGACCGTACCGCGACCACAGCCCGATCCCGATCTGCGCCCCCGCGCAAAACCGCGCGCCAAGCCGGAGCCACAACCGCAAAACGCCCGCAAAGCCGAGCAGAGATCATCGGGGCGCGATGCCCAGCGCGCTGCCGGATCGGGCGGCGGCGCCGAGGCGGGTCAGGCGGGCAGCTCCGCAGCCGCCACCGCAGAGGCCGGTCGACAGGCCAAGCTTCAGGCGATCTGGGGGGCCAAGATCCGCGCCCGTATCGAACGGCGCAAACGCTACCCGTCAGGCGCGCGCGGCAACGGGCGGGTGGTGGTGCGTCTCACCGTTGCCCGCAGCGGTCAGCTGATCAGCCACCGGATCGCCAGATCCTCCGGCAATGCCGCGCTGGATCAGGCCGCGCTTCAGGCCGTCGCCCGCGCCGCAAATTTCCCCGCCGCCCCCCGGCAGCTGACGCTTAGCCAGATGACATTCAGCCTGCCGATGGATTTTTCGAAGTAACGGCGCGACCGGCCAAGCGCGCCATTGTGCAGGCGTGAAACCCTGTCCGCGCCCCGTCGCAGGATCACCGCGCCACCGATGCGCCCGCAGGCCGGCGCCAGTGTCGGTGTCGGCGCCTGTTCGCCTAATCTGTTCGCCTAATCTGGTTGCCCAGTCTGGTCGCCCAGTCTGTTAACCTCACAGAAATATCCGTTGCGGTCTTACCAGATATCCGCGCCCGCACGCTCTGCAACGCCCAGAAAAAGTATCAGCCTGCCTGTCCGAATGTTTCGCGCGCGAAACAATTAGACAGGGCCGCTGACCTTTTCCACAGCGCGAGCTGACAACCGGGCTGCCCCAGACACGGACCATGCCGCGCCACCTCGCACCCAAGGTTTACGCCGCAGGCCGCTGTGCCTCAGCCACCGCAAGCTCCGCCATCTCAAGGATCGCCGCGCGGGTGTCGGCCACCGCGATGAACCGGGCGTTGTGGCAGAATTTGGCCCCCTTGACCCCGCAGGCCGCCTCAAGCGCGGCATCGGTCAGCCCGGCCCAGGCCGCAGGCAGATCGGCGCGGCTTTCAAAGCTGTCGCCGCTCTTGCGGATGGTGGTCAGCGTCCAGTCGCTGCTGCGCGGATGGACCACGAACAAGAGATGGTCAGCCCCGGCCGCCTCGACCGCCGCGCGAAAGGGCATTCCCATCGGCAGCTCCAGCACCCGCGCCGCACCTGCGGCCTCGATCGCGCTCAGCACCATGACTTCGGCGCGCCGTTTCGCCGCCCTCCCCCGGACCGCCGCCTCGACAAAGGCGCGCGCCACCGGCAGTGCTGCCAGAAACGCCTGATCATCCGCGCCCTCGCGGCTGTCGTCAAACGCCGGCTTCAGCGTCTCCAGCAGCACCGGCAGCGTCATTCCCGCCAGCGGCCCCGCAACCGAAGGTTCAATCGCGCCATTGTCCAGCAGATCCACCGGCAGCACGAACCCCTGGTCAAAACTGTGGTGGATCGCCTCGATATCCGCCTCCGGCACCGCCAGACTGCGCAGGTAATCGCGGCCATAATGCCGCCAGATCAGCCCAAAGGAGCTATAGGGCTGGCCATCGTTGCGCAGTGGATTGGGGCGCTGGTGATGATCGAAAACCTGCGCCTCGGCATCATAGGCCCGGCCCACGTCATAGATGATCCGCCCCGCCTGCGGCGTGATCCAGGCCTCCTCCCGCGAGCGCAGCAGCGTGGCATCGGGAAACAGCCGCGTCAGAATGACCGAGGACAGCAGTTCATCGGCATGAAACCCGCCGGAATGGGTCACAAGATGGGTGATGGTCATCAAAGGCGCTCCGCAAGGGCTAACAGGCGTCGGGCACCCGCAAGGCCACCCATCGGTATCAAAGGCGGCGTCGCCATGCGCGCATCATCACGCCCCCGGCGCCGCGCCAGGCTCTCCCCCCGGATAGCGCATCGTGCTGGCAAATTACAGGGGCGAAAAACACCCGCAGATCATTGGCTTGATACACCCAGTGGCAGGTCGGCTAGGCGGCGGGTTTGCGGACCTGAATGCGGGTCCATTTCTCGCCGCTCCACAGATCATGCAGCGCGCCGATCTGGCCCAGCAGCGCGCGCTGGGGGGCGGCCTCGGCATCGCGCAGATCAAGGATGATCGCCCCATCGGGTTTGACGCTGTTCTTCCAGAAGGTCTCATAGGTGCTGACCGGATAGTGAAAACCGCAGCTGAGCAGCGACAGCGCCAGATCGACATCTCCGATCCGGTTCGGATCCTCGCGGCCCGGATTCACCGTCGTCACATCCGCCACGCCATTGGCGGTCAGAAACGCCCGCGCGGTGCTGAGACTGCTATAGGCGGCCCCTTCGGCGTCGAAGCCGAAATGGGTCGCCTCATTGTCTTCCAGGTCGATCAGGGTGATCGCGCAGGCAAACTCCCGCGCCAGAAACAGATCAATGAAGCCATAGCCACATCCGATATCCGCGACATGTTTCGGCGCAAGTGTCTCCAGCGTGGGCTTCAGCGCCAGATACTCAAGATAGAGCACGGAAATCGCGCGTTTCAGCAGCAGATCGCCGCGGCGCGCCACTTCGTCCTGCAACTCCTCCGGCTTGCCCTTGGACCAGCGCCGGATCGGTCGGCCGGGACGGTCCAGATCAAAGAGCACCTCGGACCGCTGAAGCACGGTGTTCAGAATATCAGCCTCGCTGAACATGGACAGATCCAGCGTTTCGACCACGCTGGACTGGGCAACCTCTGTGACACGATCTGCGTTGAACATCCTCGCGCTCCTTGCGTCTTCTGTGGCTCTGCGCTGCTGCCGGGCAGCACATCGGTCTGATACCATGAGACCGCAGACAGCGGTAGGAAAACATCCTTCGCAGGCTTGGACTTATCGCAGGTTCGGCATGCGGTCAGTACATCACCGTGTTGAGCGTGACCTCGGGCCGCTGGCCTGCGGCGAGCTTGGCGCTGCCACGGGCGATCAGCCAGCCATCTTCCCGTTCCAGCCGCGCGACAAGCCGCCCGGCGGTATGGTTCTGCGGCAGCTCTGTCTGCGGCAGGCTGAATGCGATCTGCCGGCTGGCGCCATCGCTGATGAGATCGACCCGCGCCGCAGTGTCATCGGGCGCATCTGCCTGCGACGGATCCGACAGAAAGACGGTGATCCGCCCCTTCGGGATCTTGCCCTCGCCGACAAAGGTGACAATCCCCTGCACCGCTCCCGGCTGTGCCCGGCCGCGATCAGCGGTGACCCCCAGCGCGGTTGCAGCCAGCCCGAGGATCAGCTGACGCCGGTGCAGCGGCTGGATATGGGACCGAGGTTGGGACTGTCTGATAGACTGCGGGGCAAGATAGCGGGGCATGGTGTTTCCTCTCCCGAAACATAGCCGGCACAGGGGGCGCAATCGGCCCCCTGTGCCTGTTCGTATCAGATCAGATGATCACAAAATCATCTGCTGTCAGCTGTAGCCCGGACTGCAACTGGGCGAACTGGATCGCATCGTCACCACCCCGACCGTCCGCGTCATAGGTCAGCGCACCGCTGGAGGTGTTGTAGACAATCCGGTCCGCCGCATCGAGCGCAGTACCCGAAGCGCTGCTGTGGAAGGCGCCAAAGTCCAGCACACCCTCTGCGCCCACTTCGGTGAAGATCGCGCTGTCCAGCAGGATGGTGTCACTGGCCACATCGAAGTCGCGGATCTCGTCGATATTGTCCGCCCCCAGCTCGGTCGAGAAGCGGAAGTAATCGTCTCCCTGACCACCAAAGAGCGTATCCGCCATCAGACCGCCATCCAGCATGTCGTTGCCACGTCCGCCCCTGAGCACATCCTCGCCCGCCTCGCCCGGCTGCGCCGGTGCCGGTGGGAATTCGACCGAGACATTCAACTCATAGGTGGAACCTTCAGGCACGCTCTCGGACCAGCCATCGGCGGTATCCGGCGACCAGCTGCCCTCAAGGATGTAGTAGGTGCCGGTTTCCTCGACCACAAAGACAGTGCTGGAGTCGCGGTTGCTGGTGGAGCCGGGATCGCCGCCGCCATCATCGTTCTGGGTGACGATATTGCCCTCGCTGTCCAGCAGCCGAACCCAGCTGTCGTGAACATTGGGATCGGCAATCCCGTCGATGTCGATGGTCAGCACGGTGCCCGCCGCCAGATCAATGCGGTAGTAACCACCCGCCCCGTTGCCGGTGGCATTCACTGTGGTGTGCAGCACGCTGGTCGAGTCAAAGATATCCGGGTCCTCGGTCAGCGAGAAGTTATCCGAGATATCAAAGGCGGTTTCGATCGAGTTATTGGTCGCATCCGGACCCAGCGTGGCGTAGCCGGTGCCAAGACCGGGCTGCGGTATCGCATCCGCGGCATCGGCAAAATCCCCCAGCAGGGTGTCATCCCCGTTGCCGCCTTTCAGGGTGTCATTGCCCCCCTGCCCGGTCAGCACATTGTCGGAGCCGTCGCCCTTGATCCGGTCATTGAAACCGGAGCCGGAGATATTCTCGATGGAAACATAGGTGTCGCCCGCGGTCTTGCCATTGGCCATGTTCAGCTTCACGCCACGGGTCGCATTGGCGTAGTCGGCCGTATCGCTGCCCGCGCCGCCATCAAGCAGGTCCGCCCCGCCACCGCCGGTCAGAACATCGTCGCCGGCACCGCCGCTCAGGGTGTTTTCGCCATCCGAGCCGATCAGGTGATCGTCATGGAGCGAGCCAACCGCGTTTTCCACATCCACGATGATGTCATGACGGATCGTGGTGCCGCGTCCGACGATCTGCACCGGTCCGTCAGCGTCGCCGCCACGGGCTGTGCCGTTTTCCAGATCTACAGTCACCCCGACCGAGCTGGTGGTATAAACCACGGTATCCACGCCTGCGCCGCCGTCGAGATAGTCCTGACCGCTGCCGCCGATCAGAACGTCATCGCCGTCCTCACCATAGAGCATGTCACCGTCGTTGCCGCCATCCAGCGTGTCGTCACCGCCGCCGCCATTGAAGACGTCGCCGCCGCCCTGACCCCAGAAATGGTTGTTGTCGGAGGTGCCGATAAACCGGTCGATCCGGTCATCCGAGCCGATCAGGTTTTCAATGCTGTAGAAGGTATCGCCCGAAGCGGTGCCCCCGCTGGCCACATTGGTTTCCAGGTTGACCAGCAGCTGGAACGGGCTTTCCTGGCTGAAATCAACGGTGTCGATCCCTGCCCCGCCGCGGAACACATCGGCCCCCGCCTGACCGCGCAGCAGGTCGTTGCCATCGCCGCCGTCCAGCAGGTCGTCGCCCGCTCCGCCGTTGATGGTATCATTGCCATCGCCGCCATAAAGCGCGTCATTGCCATCGTCGGTTTCGGTCTGATCCTCAAGGTCAGCAATATCAATGGTGTTGTTGATGTCGCGGCTGGCCAGCGTATCGCGCCCGCCAATGATCAGATCATCGCCACCAAGGCCAAAGATGGTGTTGCCACCGGCACCGCCATCCAGCGTCTCATTGCTGTCATCCCCGATGATCAGACTGTCCAGCGCGTCGGTTGGCCCTTCGTTCGGCGCATCCGGCGCGTCGCTGCCCGGTGTTCCCGGCGTGCCGCCCGCGTAGATGATGGTCTCCACATTGGCGATGTCGCCCAGATCCAGCCCATCGGCCACCACGATCACGGTGTCATTGCCGCCGTTTTCTTCCTCGCGAACGATATCATCAATGGAATCAACGAAATAGACGTCATCTCCGCCATTGCCGGCCATGCGGTCATTGCCCGCGCGCCCGTCCAGAACATTGTCGCCGTCATTGCCGATCAGGATATCGTCGTAGCTGCTGCCGATCCCTGTCTCGATGTAGTATTCCGTCTGATCCGCGTTGTGCCCGGCAAAGATCGACACATTGTTGTTGTGCCCGTTGACGCTGGAAAACTCACCGGCACGCAGGTCCAGAATGGTGCTGGCGGTGGAGCCGGAGAAGTCGATGGTGTCATCGCCGCCGGTGTCATGGATCACAAAACCGATATCGTGCTGCGGCCCGTCCTCGGTCAGCAGGTAGCCGTATTCGCTGCTGTTGAAGCCATAGGTATTGTCATCGGTATTGAGGTTGATGGTCTGATAGGTCCGCACGCCCTCATCATCGACGGTGGAGAAATAGCGGCGAATGATCGCCTCGATATCACCCATTAGCGGGGTCACCGCTGACCAGCGCGTATCCTCGCCCACGTCGATACCATCGAAATAGGACATGACGCTGTATTGCTGACGGTCATAGGTCCAGGTCGCATTGTTCAGATAGTTGATCTGCACGCCGCCGGGGCCGCTGTAGTTATAAAGACCGGGGTGGTTCAGGCCGAATTCATGGCCGAACTCATGCACAAAGGTATCAAAGACATAGCCGCCAAGGTCGGTGATATTCGGCTCGGTATCGTGAAAACGCTGGCCGACGCTGACATAGCGGTCGCTGGAAAAGGCGCTGCCGTCGCTTTGTTCGCCGATTTCAGGGCTGACAACCTCCATCCAGTGCACATCGGCATCAAAGGGGGCGTCATCGACGATCTCGAATTGCAAAGGCGTGACTGCGGACCACATCTCCAGCGCGCCGATGGCCGCCTCTTTGTAGCTGGGGTGATCATTCAGCCCGGTCAGGTTGATCACCAGCGGTTCAGCGGCGATTTCCGGCGTCAGGCTGCGTCCCAGCGCGCCCAGATAATCGAGAAACCCCTCGTAATCCTCACTTTTGCCAAAGGGGTTCTCCGGCGTTTGATCATTGGTCCACCAGTCTGTGCTGGTCTCGGTTGATGTTGGCATGTTGGCCTCCCTGTCATTCAACCCAATCGTTCAACCCCGAGTAGTCAGATCTGATGGGCAAAATTCACCCGTAGCCCTCCGCAGGCATGTCGGAGCGCCCGGGCCGCCATCGGCTGACCTCGGAGATTATAGATATATTGGTTTCGTGCCCTGATCGTTTCCGAATTGAATGATCGTTCAACTCACTATTTTTGGTGAGTTTTTCGACACTCCTTGGTTTCGGCAAAAGCTGGCCCATTGACGTCGGGGCATGAGCGAAGTTGTGCGGACAGTTGCAAGGGCCGCAGAACCGCGCAGAACGGCGAATTGACAGGTGACCGCCGTTCCGCTGATCGAATCAATCATAGGTAGCAAACCTGACGCCCGCAGCATGGCCCCGCCCCCAGCCCTGCCGCGCCACGACCGGGCCACAACCGGGCCAGAACGCCGGTAACCGGGCCGCAGGCCTCCGCTGCCATTGGGAGGGGGCTGATTTGGGCCGCCGGATAGGCTCTGTTGCACAAATCGTGTGAAGGGGGCGCTTCCCCTTTCCCCGGACGGACTTACCCTACGGGCACTGTGACGGGTATGCCAAGGGCGGTGTAGCTGTTTAGAACCGCGATCCGGATTGGGTGTCCAGCCACCTGTCGGTCGAAGTCTCGTGAGGCGATGCGTACGCCGAAGGATTTCAGACATCGCATCTTTGCCTCGATCCGCTGCGGACATGATAGCCGGTCCATCGCTTCCAGATGGCCCGCCCGAGGTGCCGGGTGGCGCGCAGGATCCCGTTGCGGGCCGTTGCGGCCGGACAGTCTTCCTTCCAAAGGCGCTCGTTCTTGCGGATAGGGATGACGGCGGCGGCGCCTCGATCCAGGATGGCCGTATGGCAGCCGCGCGTGTCGTAGGCGCCATCCCTTGCCCGGCAGTGCATGTCTACATGCACGAGAAGGCGGTCACGGTGCAGATCTGTTCCTCTGGCGGCACTGGCTCAGCAGTTCGGGCAGGGCCGGACTGTCGCCTTTGTCGCTGGAAGGGTTTTGTTGCACAAATCATCTGAGGGACCAACTGCTCATGCCCGTCAGCTACCACTCTGGATTCAAACAGTGAATCCCTCAGATGATTTGTGCAACAAAGCCGTGACAACCTCAAATCAATGCCTATTAAATGAAGGCAAAGTGACCCTGTTTTTTTCTACTTTTCACCCTCGTGCAGAATGAGATAAAGTAAATACACTGGACCACCCAGAAGCATGCTACTCACACCCAACCTCAATCCAACAAGCATGTCCCTATCCGGTAACCAAAATTTCAAAACAACACAAATCAAATAAAGACTCAGAAAAGGTTTGAATTTTTCACTTTTCACAGGGCATCTCTCGCCAATCTAAATTTTAAATACATCAATTTCTGCATGCCAATATTCAGAATTTCCTCAAGAACTAATTATATTAGAAAAACGACCTCAACTTCACCTGAGGAGTTTTTCCCCAACTAACCGCCTAACAGGCCGACCCTCGACGCCAAAAATTTGATATACTCCCCAAAACACCCACATTTGCTCAGCTATTATAAAAGTGGAACCCAGCAAATACGGATATATAGGTATGGCACATATAGCAATTAAAATCCTCGCCGCATGATTATTTACCGACACATATCCCGCAATAATTGACTCCACCACCATCAATATTAATATTACCAGAGATGATA